>CAZNKH010000001.1:0-17761 GCA_964574105.1 uncultured Candidatus Saccharibacteria bacterium
CTAGGACATCCTCGTTAACAGCGAGGCGCTCTACCAACTGAGCTACCGCGGAATAGTGGCCTGTAGTACAAGCCATTCCTATAGTAGCAAACTCAACCGCTATTTCAATATGTTTATTTTGTCACTCCCTCGTATACGATTTTTGAGATCCCTGCTATTGTTTTTTCCAACTTACTAAACTCCTTTCCCCGTGTCATGATGCAGATGAGGTAGGGCCTGTTCGGTACATACACAATGCCGCAGTCATGGAGCTGTTTTTCCCCCTTAAGCTCATAGTTCCGCTCCCCAAACTTATGCGCCACAGTAACCTTTGACGGGACACCCGCCACGATACCTTTTTTAAATGTTGATTTACTCAAGATGGAGAGTGTACGCTCTGACATCGTATTATCTAAATATGATGAATTATAGAGAATACGGAAGAAAGAAGCATAATCTTTCACCGAGATGATATTCCCATAGGGGTCTGTCTGATTTGCTAGCTTCATATTGATATCAAAATCTGAATATACAGAAAAAACAAGTGTGCTATCTATATGGTTGAGTAGTAAGTCATACGCATAGTTATCAGAATAGATAATCATATGATTAATAAGCTCCTCTATAGTAACTCGTTCCCCTTTTGTCAGAGAAACTTCTGGTAAATAATTTTGTTCCATTTCTCCATCACTTTTTTCTGAAATAAGAACACGCTGTGATAAAAGAGCGGGGTCTCGCTCTGTTTCTTTAAAATAAGCAATCATCAGTGGCACCTTAATGAGACTGGAGGGAGAAAATCGATCATTCTCATTAATCCCAAACCACGGTCCATTGTTTAAATCACGAAAGTAGACAGATGCGTGAGTAATCTCCTCAAGATCAACCTTCCATTTTATAAAATCCTCTACAGCATCTTGAAGTGAGTTAAGGTTAGAGCCCTGTGTTATAAGATTTACATCACACTCTACCAAGGGGCTGATGAAAGAATAATCACCTCTCTTTCTTACCTCTATAAAAGAAGAGGTATCATCGAGAGAATGCAATAATGAAAAAAACCCCGCCCCGATGATGAGTCCTACCGCAAAGGATACTCCATATCGTACATAAGGATGGTTACACATACAGCATAGATGATGTATATAATACTCCGCTGGTGGCAAAAAAATAGGTTTGACATAATAGATACTTATGTGCTATATTGTAAGAAGAAGGCTGATTACAGCCCTGATCTTTACATAATTGGAGAAAGAGTAATGGGAATGGAAAAGTATTACCTCAGGCCACAGCAACTTATACCGAGGCGGTCCGTTGTATTGCTCATCGGCCCTCCCCTCGTAGGGAAAGATGAGATGGTAAAACATCTTTCTTCCCTCATGACCAAGAATGAAATTAGGGGGACAGTGCGGCACATCTCTGTGAATGAAGTACTCCGCTGGAGTACTAACAGATGCGTACAGTTGTGTAGGAATACAGATCGTCCCGTTCCATCGGAAGTACTTTTGGAAGTTATGGAAAAAGAGATAAACGCCAATATGCAGAGTGTGCACCTCACTGTCATTAACGATTACCCACGCACACGAGAGCAGGCAGAGTGCCTCCTCGCTCTACTGCAGAGATATAGAATTCTTCGCCCTGTCTGTGTGCATCTCGCTGGTAACTATGAATTGCTCTCCAGACGGCTCACCACGCACCTTTTGAACAAGAGGAACGAGATGGCTACCTTTGACGAGATCATGCTCCGTTGGGAAGAATATCGGCATTCCTGTGAGACGCTGATCCCTTACTTGCGTCAAGTAACGCAGTTTGTGGAAGTCAATTCGGCGCCATTGGATGAAAGAAAGCAGAAGCCAAATTCTATCTTCGCAGAGATGTGGGCACTCATTGGCCATCACATTACTGATTTGCAGCCTATCTCGACTTAAAGACGATCCCTCCATTTCCTCGTAAGCCCCCCTCGTGCTATTGACACAGGGGGGCTTTTACTTGACTTTTACTTACAATAGTGTATACTGGCTTCTGTCAGTAGGCTCTCGAGTGAACTATTTTTTAGGGGTCATACGAGAAGTGTCGGTCTACGATGATAGTAGTTAAGAAAATAGTTCACATGGCAAAGAAGTTGTACATCGGTAGCTTGAGCTACTCCACAACCAATGACAGTCTTAAGGCCGCTTTTGAGCAGGTCGGTGTTGTCTCTTCTGCTTCCGTCATCATGGATAAGATGACCGGCCGCTCACGCGGATTCGGTTTCGTCGAGATGCCTAACGATGATGAAGCAATGAAGGCTATTGAGTTTTGGAATGGCAAAGAGCTCGATGGCCGCGCACTCGTTGTTAACGAGGCTCGCCCTATGGCAGAGCGCCCTCCTCGACGAGAAGGTGGTTACTCTCGCTCGTTTTAAATAACGAAATAGAAAATCCCCTCCGCCACAGCGAAGGGGATTTTCTATTTTAGATAATTTTCCCAGCGTATAAAGCTTTCTCACCATAGAGCTCCTCGAGACGGAGCAGCTGATTATATTTCGCCACCCGCTCGCTACGCGAGAGTGACCCGGTCTTTATTTGCCCACAACCACTCCCCACAGCAAGGTCAGCGATGGTCGTATCTTCAGTCTCCCCTGAACGGTGCGAGATAATGTTCCGATATCCATGCGCTTCTGCAAATATCATGGCATCAAGTGCCTCCGTTACTGTCCCCACTTGATTTAATTTAATGAGTACTGCGTTTGCCGCCTTCTTTATTACCCCCTCCTCAATACGCGAGAGCCGTGTGCAGAAGAGATCATCCCCTACCACTTGAATGTGCGAACCCAATTCTTCGGTGAGTTTGGTATGTGCATCCCAATCATTCTCAGCAAAGCCATCCTCAATAGAGACAATAGGGTAACTGTCGCACCAGAGACGGTAACGCTCAATCAGTTCGCTCGCAGTAAATGTTTTACTCTCACGGTCAAAATGGTACACACCATCCCTATATAATTCACTTGCGGCAACATCGAGGGCAATTCCCATATGCACCCCCGGCTTGTACCCTGCCTTTGCCATCGCCGCAAGCAGTAACTCAAACACTTCTTCACTCGTCGTAAGTGTAGAGGCAAAACCGCCCTCATCACCCACAAGCGTTGAAAGTCCCCGTTCAGTAAGGATCATTCGTAGTGCGTGAAATGTCTCTGCTCCATAGCGAAGTGCTTCCTTAAAACTTGCTGCGCCGTAAGGTACAATCATCCACTCTTGAATATCGGTAGAGCCTGACGCGTGCATACCACCATTTATCACATTCATAAGTGGTGTGGGGAGTACGAGTGGACGGGTAAAAGGAGCGAGTCCGCGAAAGTGGTCAGCGAGTCGTTTTTTCTCGGCAAGCGCAGAAGCTTTTGCAAACGCAAGCGAGACACCAAGAATTGCATTTGCACCCAATTTTTCTTTATTAGCAGTGCCATCGATGGCAATGAGTGCCTCATCTAAAGAGCGTTGAGTAAACTCTTTCCCAGTGAGTGCAGAGCTGATGAGAGTCTTGACATTCTCAACTGCATGTGTTACACCTTTAGATAGGTAGCGGCCGTCCTTATCTCGGAGCTCTAAGACCTCGTGGCTCCCTGTGGAGGCACCGGAGGGCACACTTGCCCGTCCTAAAGAGCCATCCTCTAAGTCACAGTCCACCTCAACAGTTGGGTAACCGCGAGAATCAAGTATCTCTCGCGCAAAGAGCGTTTGTATCTTAAACATACATATAAGTACGCAGAAATTGTAGCATTTTTGTATATAATCACAATATGGCATCGAGCACACTTGTCACATTCTTTACCGGATTACCGGCTCTCATAAATTCGCTCCAAACGAAGGATTTTATTGATGTTGCAGTCTCAGCATTCTTAATCTACCTGATTCTTATCTTCATTAAACAGAGCCGCTCGTATTTTGTAGTAAGTGCATTGGTACTCCTCGCGACGGTAAACTTTCTGGGAAGCATCTTTAACTTAAGTCTCACCCGTCAGATTGTACAGCCAATCCTTACCTTCATTATCGTGATTATTGTCATTGTCTTTCAGCGTGAGATACGCCGCTTTTTTGAGTGGTTCTCATTTACCTCTCGGCGGCTCGCGTACGAGCGCAAAAAAAATGTTTCTGAGGGAATCTCCGTCATTATTGCTCGTGCACTCCTTGAGATGGCGAGACAAAACTGTGGTGCAATTATTGTTCTTGAGGGTGACTATCCACTAGACAATGTAACGGAGGGGGGCTTTCCACTGGACGGACGGATTTCTATTCCCCTTCTTCTCTCCATCTTTGATCCCACTTCTCCCGGGCATGACGGAGCAGTGATTATTGACAATCACCGTATCCGCCGCTTTGGCGTGCATCTGCCACTCGCAGAAAATTTTGACACATCTTCTAAGTTTGGCACCCGTCACCGCGCGGCTGTTGGCATCACTGAAAAAACGGATGCCCTTGCGCTTGTTGTCTCTGAAGAGAAGGGTACCGTCTCGTATGCTGATAGGGGTGAACTCATAACGGTAAGAGAACCAGATAAGCTGGAAAAAATAATCGAAGATTTCCTCAAGGAGGAAATATCTGAAGACCACACCCCATGGAAAGATTTGCTCGTGCATAATCTCTGGCACAAATTGAGCGCCATCGGCCTCTCTATCATATTATGGTTTACCTTTGTATATCAGACCGGCATCACCACACAGCAAGTAAAAGCAGCAATTGAGTTTCGTTCCCTCCCGAGCACTCTAGTGATTGAAAATACTGACATCCATGAAGTGACTCTCACCATCTCTGGTAACTATCGCGATTTTCGTGCAATCACGCCTGACAACATTAAAGTTACCGTGAATCTCTCGGAAGCGCGGGAGGGTACAAAACGCTACAGTATCTCTAAAGAAAATATCGCACTCCCCAGCTACTTTACACTCACGAGCGTAAGCCCTAAAAGTGTCCGCGTCATCACCACTCCTGTAAAATAATAAAAATACCTCTCCTCTCTACCTCCTCTTCAAAGATTTCTATCCTTGAATGTGCCACAGAGAGACTAAGGAATCAAGTTTGTTGGATTCCCTGCCACAAAGGAGGTAATATTTTCACAGGTAGTCGTTAAGATGCGTTCTATCGCTTCGCGTGTATTGTAAGCGTTATGTGGAGTGACAATCACGCGTGGATGGTCAATAAAATACTGATTCGCAATCACATACTTTAAATCTTCTATGCGGGAAGAGTCACTTCCTAGAAGAGTACTCTCATTATCCATAAAACCCTCCCCCTCCAAGACATCAAGTCCTGCACCGGCGATAGTTCCATCTTCCAATGCTGCTACGAGTGCCTCACTTTCTACGAGTCCCCCTCGGGCAGTATTGATGAGAATACTTCCCTGCTTCATCTTTTTAACAGTATCACGACTGATCATATGATGCGTATGTTCGTTATATGGTGCATGCAGTGACACAATATCTGATTGCGCCAAGAGTTCATCAAATGGGAGGTATGTAAATCCGAGCTTTTCGGCTAGTTCCTTATCCTCCTTTACATCAAAAGCGATGACTTTCATATCAAAACCGCGTGCTATCTCTATTGCATGAATACCAATATGTCCTGTTCCCACGATCCCAATTGTCTTTCCCTTCAAATCAAAGCCGCGTAGCTCTATCTGTGAAAATGAGCCGGTACTGCGCACCTGATCATACGCATCACAGGTCTTACGCGAGAGTGAGAGTAAGAGAGCAAAGGCGTACTCGGCTACTGTATTCTCGCCATAAGTGGGTACATATGAGACAGCGGTTCCCTTTTCCTTTGTATACGCGGTATCTATATGGTCATAACCGGTTGAGCGCGTCGCAATCAATTTGAGTCCCGAGAAACGGGCGAGTGTCTCTGCATTCACGACAGAGTTCACGAATACCGAGAGAACTTCTGCATCAGTAGGAAGCTCTGTCGCATCTTGTACGGTCCCCTTTATAAAAACGAGTTCCTGTTCTTCTAAACGCTGTGCGACAAAGTCGCGCTCCCATTCCTCATTGTAGCAGTATGCAATCTTCATCCCCCAATTTTACTGTCCTCCCTCCTCTTTCGCAACTTCAAAGGTCATGGGGACAATGGAGTCCGGATTAAGCGAGACTGCCTCTATGTGTTGTGAGATGAGGAATCGTAAGAAGTCGGGGTAATCGGATGGTGCCTGCCCACAGAAGCCAATATACTTACCACGACGCTGACACGCAGCAATAGCATCGGCAATAAGCTTACGCACTGAAGGATCATTCTCATTTGAGATACTCGCGACGATGGCTGAATCACGATCTAATCCTAGTGTTAACTGTGCGAGATCATTAGAACCAATAGAGAATCCATCAAAAAGATCTAAAAATTCATCTGCGCGCAGTACATTAGTAGGGATTTCGCACATAACATAGACCTTGAGACCGTCTTCCCCCTTCGGAAGACCAGATTCACGCATAATATCCAAAACTCGTGCGCCCTCCTCAGGCGTACGACAAAAGGGCACCATCACATGTACATTTTTGAGCCCATACTCATTGCGCACTTTCTTCATTGCCTGACACTCGAGGGCAAAGGCTGGCGCAAATTGTGGGTTGCCGTAGCGTGAAGCACCACGCCATCCAATCATGGGATTCTCTTCTCTTGGCTCATATTCGGTACCGCCAATGAGCGCCGCGTACTCGTTGGTCTTAAAATCAGAAAAGCGCACAATCACTTGATTAGGCCAAAAGGCGGATCCAATCTCTCCAATACCTTGTGCCAACTTATCTACATAAAAGGCGACCTTATCTTCGTATCCGGCAGTGAGTGCTTCTATCTTCTTTTTAAGTGGTTTTGATTTTAATGTTGAGAAATTAAGGAGTGCGAGCGGATGAATACGGATATGTGAGGCAATGATAAACTCCTCTCGTGCAAGTCCCACTCCTTTATTTGGTAAGAATGAGTACACAAAAGCACTCTCTGGATTCCCCACATTGAGACACAGTTTTGTCTTTACCTCGGGGATGTCGGCTACATCATAGGTATGCTCCTCCCATTCTAACTTACCTTTATACACACGACCCACACTCCCACTACTGGTATCTACGGTAATCAGATCTCCAGTCTTAATCTTACTCATTGCATTTCCGCTTCCAATCACCGCAGGGATACCCAACTCCCGCGAGACAATAGCCGCATGGGATGTACGACCGCCTTTTTCGGTGATGATTGCGCTCGCAATCTTCATGATCGGCTCCCAATCAGGGTCAGTAATCTCGGTAATGAGCACTTCTCCCTGTTGAAATTGGTAGAGCTTCTCCGTACTTGTAATGACTCGCGCCTTTCCCGAAACAATCTTAGTCCCTACTGAAATGCCTTCTACAATGGCAGTTTCATTGGTACGGAGCGTGTAGTCAGTACGGGTAAGATTCTTCTTTTCTGACTGCACGGTCTCTGGTCGCGCTTGTACAATAAAGAGTTCTCCTGTGATACCATCTTTTGCCCATTCCATATCCATGGGACTCGCATGTCCCGCACGCTCACTGTAGTGCTTTTCAATCTGCATACCCCAGCGCGAGAGTGTGAGTATTTCGTCGTCAGTGAGTACAAAGCGGTTGCGATCTTTGAGCTCTACCTTTACCTCTTCCACCGGCTTTTTACCATCTTGTGCGTAAATCATTTTTACCGTCTTTGAGCCGAGATTCTTTCTAATGATTGGACGGAAGCCCTGATCAAAAGTTGGTTTAAAGACGATGTACTCGTCTGGTGTCACCTTACCCTGCACAATCATCTCTCCTAGGCCCCACGATGCATTAATCTCTATCACATCCCTGAAACCACTCTCGGTGTCTAGGGTAAACATTACTCCAGAGGAACCCTTATCCGAGCGGACCATCTTTTGCACGCCCACCGAGAGTGCGATGGAAAAGTGATCAAAGCCCTTATCCACACGGTAGGAGATAGCACGATCAGTGAAGAGTGATCCCATTGCATCACGAATTGCTCGGAGCACATTCTTCTCTCCCACTATATTTAAATATGTTTCGTGCTCTCCGGCAAAACTTGCACCAGGGAGATCCTCCGCAGTTGCAGATGAGCGAACTGCGGTATCTGCTTCCTTCATTTGGTAGGCATTGGAGAGGTCGCGGTAAGCTGCATGAATCTCGGCAACCATGTCGTCAGGAAATTCTACGGTATCAAAAGCTTCACGAATTTTTTTACCACGCGCTTGTAGGTCTCTAATATTTCTTGTATCTAATCCGTCCAAGGCCTCGCGGATCAATGCCGTAAGTTTTGTTTTATTTACAAATTCTCGGTACGCATGAGCGGTAACAATAAAACCGTTTGGAATACGAATGCCTTGCGGAGTAAGTCGTTGGTACATCTCACCGAGCGAGGCATTTTTACCTCCGACGAATGCAACATCGTCATTACCAACCTGATCAAACCAGAGAATGTTTCGCGACTCTTTTTCATTCATAAAAATTTTTTATACTTTGAGCACAATAAACAAATCTGAGACATTACTTCCTGTGCGTCCTGTCATCAGCGCCGCACCAAGCGTGGTGAAGAAAGTATATGATGTATTGTCTCGCAAATGTGCGCGTACATCAAGCTGTTTATCCACTGCTAGTGTGTAAAAAAGTTTGTCACCAATTGCACCAGCGATATCAGTATTGTCCCATCCATCACTCGCTGCAGAGATGATGACTGTATGCTTATCTAAGAGCGGTAGCGCGCCGAGCACTACTTCCTGATTTCTCCCTCCATGTCCCGCAGCGTTTGCTACATTCACAGTTGTCTCTCCACCGGCTATCACACATGAGCGGTATGGAAGCGCGAGCGTAGCAAGTTTCTTCCCCACCTCTCGTGCCTCACCTTCCAAGATCTCGGTAAGAATCTTTGTATGATAGCCGCGAGATTCAGCTGCCTCTTGCATCACAGTGAGAGCATCATGGTTAGTGAGAATGAGTATGTTGTGCACCTTTTCAAAATACTTTGATTCCTTTGGAGTCTCGGAAAAGTGAAAAATATCGGTAATACCGTACCTACTGAGCAATGCCTGTGCATCTTGTACGCTTGTTTCATCACGAACGGTTGGGCCAGACGCAATGAAAGAGATGTCATTCCCGGGAACATCAGAGAAAATAAGCGACACAATGTGTGCTGGATAGGCAAGGCGTGCGAGGTGTCCTCCCTGTATCTCGGAAAGATGTTTGCGTACGATATTGAGATCGTGAATACTCGCTCCTTTATGCATCAGCGTCTTAGTAATCTCGGCTAATCGCTCGCAGGAGAGCTTGAAAGGTAAACAAAGAAGAGAAGATCCGCCGCCAGAGACGAGAACGATTACCAAATCACGCTCATTGACACCACGGAGCATGTTTACAATCTCATGCGTTGCTGAAACATTGGTCTCGCTCGGATATGGGTGTGTTCCAGCATAGGAACGCATCTTTCTAAGATGACCTACACGCACATCTAAGACGATACCATCGGTGATTGTTTCTCCCAGTATCTCCTCTAATGCTTGTGCACCATCCAAGGCACACTTCCCAATTGCAATCACAAGAACACGATCGTAGTTTTTGCTGGAGAAGGAGTGCTTATCAAAGCAAAAGGAGTCACCAGTATAGGTAACCTTTTTTTTGAGCACCGTACGCGTGTTAATAGCATCTAAACCAGCCTCTAAGATGGAGAGTGCGTCTCTACGCGCTTCTGTTTTAGCGAGCTCAAAAAAATTTTTTATGTGCATCCCAGTATTTTACCATGTACAGATTTTTTGCTACATTCTTTCTTAGAAAGGAGGTGAAAAAATGTCCACCACAGACGGAGCACATAAACGAGTCTGCGATTGCGTATCAAGAGAGGATATAGAAAGAATCGCAACAGGAAAGGTGAGTCCTGAAGAACGAAGGATGCTAATGAATGAGATTAACACCTGTGCGTACTGTAAGCGAAAATATATTCAGAGAGAAGAAATGATGCGACCAAAGAAATTACGCAGGCGAGCTATCTCCTGATCTCCCGCCCCGCCCATCTACTTATGAATAAGGACGGGGCTTTTTCTTCTTAATACCCCAGCAATCGCTTCACTTTCTCGTGTTGGCGAATTTTTTCGTGTGCCTTTGCCTCAATTTGGCGGATACGCTCGCGTGTTACGCCAAACTCTTTCCCCACCTCCTCCAAGGTATACATCACCCCATCCTTTAACCCATGGCGCATTTCCAAAATCTGCTGTTCCTTTGGTGTGAGATCAGAGAGAATTTCTTTGATTTGGTCAGAAAGGATACGCCGTGAAGATTCTTGATCCGGCGAAAGAATCTTTTCATCAGCAATAAACTCTCCCAGTGTGGACTTTTCTTCACTGGAGTCACCCGTCGGCTTATCTAAGGATGCCGTAGATTGGTTAATTTTCTCTATAATGTGAATCTTTTCCACTTCCACACCCATCTCGGTTGCAATCTCTGCTGGTAATGGCTCACGCCCCAAGTCCTGCGAGAGCCGCCGCACCACCTGTTTGTACTTAGCAATCGTCTCCACCATATGCACCGGTATACGGATGGTACGCGACTGGTCAGCGAGTGCGCGAGTAATAGCTTGCCTAATCCACCAGGTCGCATAGGTTGAGAATTTAAAACCCTTTGTCCAATCAAATTTTTCTACCGCTTTAAAGAGGCCGAGGTTTCCTTCCTGAATCAAATCAAGAAGTGTGAGATCGGTACTTCTACCAATATATTTTTTTGCAATAGAGACTACGAGACGCAGGTTGGCTCGTGCCAATATATTTTTTGCCTCATCATCATCAGCGAGGATACGGCGTGCCAAATCCTTCTCTTCCGATGCAGAGATGAGCTTGTACTTACCAATTTCTTTCAAATACATCTGCACCGAGTCTACTGCCGAGTCAGCGTAGCGTGAGTGGCGCGTCTCCTTACCCACAGGGAGTGCATTTTCTTCTGGTTCCGTCTTTAGTAGGTCCCCTTCCTCAAGCACATCAATCCCCTCTTCTTCAAAACGCTGATAGAGTGTATCCAAGAAATCAATATCGCGTTCAATGTTGGGAAAATCTTTTAGTAGTTCACTGTACGTTACAAAGCCACGCTGTCGCACACGGATAACGAGCGCATTGGAGCGTTTTTCCAGTTCAACCCGCGAGAGCACTGGACGCGGCGCCTCTGTTGTCTGTGTAGTCTTTTTAATTGTCAAAAGTATTCTCTTTTTAGCAGGTGTCTTTTTGGGGATGGTTTTTCCCTTCGCGATTGGCTTCTTTTTTACTGAACGAGCAAGAACTCTTTTCACTACTACCTTCTTCTTTTTTGCACCGAGTGATCTCTTCACTTTTGGAGGACGGGCTGATTGTTTTTTCTTAGCCATGATGTGTCTTATGTAAATCATTTAACTGTTGAGTAATTCGCTGACATTCTTTAAGTGCTTCATGCACTGCACTTTCATTACTCTCGGTTTCCGCGTCTTTAAGCGCATTCATCGCTTCCTTAAACGCCTCTTTGAGTGCGTACTCTTTTAGAGAGTAAGTGAGCGTTTCAACTTCGCTCGCCAAATTCTCTACATGTCCATACATCTGCTCTGCTTCAAACACAAGCTCTTGCTTTCTCTCTTCGGTAGGAGCTTCTGAAAGTACCGTGAGTAATTCTTTTGTAAAGGTGTCGGTTGGAAGTAGATTCCCCTTTTCCTCCTGCCACAGCAGTATCCCCCGCAGACGATCTAATGCCGTCATATGCGCCGTCTTTACTCCTTGTTCTGGAAGCAATGAGTGTGCTTGGGCATTACTACTCACCAATGTCCCCATCTTAGAGAGCTCACGCCAGAGCGGCTCTTCACTGATTGAAAGAGAGCTCGCAATCTTACCTATAAAATGCGCCCGATCAATTTCACTCCCTAAACGAGCAAGGAGTGGCATTACCTGGCGTTGCACCGCCTTACCACGCTCACGCACATCAGGCACCGTCCGTGAAAGTACAGTCAGATAAAAATCTATCACATGAAGTGCTCTCTGCAAAGCATCATGCCATTGTGAGGGGAGCTCGCGTACAAGATCTGCGGGATCCTTCCCCTCTGGTAGCGCCGCAACTGAGACATCAAATCCAGATTCAAGTGCGGTGTAAATATTTCGTTCTGCCGCCGCAATGCCTGCTGTATCGGCGTCAAAGGCCATAATAATTTTGTCGGTCAGTCTCCCGAGTACAGTGAGATGCGAAGCAGTGAGCGCGGTGCCCGAGATTGCCACAGCATTACGCACCTGCGCCTGATGAGAGAGCACCACATCCATCTGGCCCTCAACGAGAACAACAACATTCTCACGACGGATTGAGTTCTTGGCTTGCGAGTAACCAAAGAGTGCTTTTGATTTATCGTATAGTGCCGTTTGTGGTGTGTTAATATATTTTGCCTCTTTTTCTGTATTATTCTCTATTCCCGGCAAAATCCTCCCCGAGAATCCAATGACTGAACCCTCGGTGTTGGTAACGGGAAACATTATCCGTCCGCGAAAGCGATCGTAGTACCCCGCACCGAGCGAAACAGCACTCTCATTTCTGCGGATGATGAGCCCACTCTCCTCAATACGCGCAGGGGCAAAACCCTTACCTTTTAGATAATCATAGAGTGTGTGCCACTCGCGAGGCGCGTATCCAATGCGAAAGCGGCGTACCGAGTCTTCAGTAATGCCACGACACTTGAGATACTCTTTTGGCTCGGAAGTTGTAAGAAGTAGACGCTGATAAAAGAGCGTTGCTTCTTCTAAGAGTTTGAGAAGTTCATGTTTTACCGATCGTTCTTCTCTGTTTACTGAAGTGAGCGTTACTCCCGCGCGTTCGGCAAGCGCCTCGAGCGCGGCACGAAAATCATAACCCTCTATCTCCTGTAAAAAACTAAAAATGTCTCCGCCTCGATGACAGCCAAAACAGTGATATGTCCCGCGTTCGGGAGACACATAGAAGGAAGCTGTTCTCTCTGTATGGAAGGGGCATCTCGCGCGCAAAGCCTTCCCCGCTCGTTCGAGTTTTACATACTCCCCCACTACATCAGTGATGGAGAGTCGCTCTTTAATTTGCTCAACAGGAGTCTGCATAGCGAATTATTCCAAAGCGCATTACGCGCATGGCATCTAAGCTACTCAAAATCCTCCTCTCTGTCCTCTTCTGCAAATTCTGATTTCAGACCGGTACCAGCCGGAATAAGCCGTCCAATAATGACATTCTCTTTAAGACCACGAAGTCTATCCATACCACCCTTAATAGCAGTATCAATGAGGACGCGTGTAGTATTCTGGAATGATGCGGCAGAGAGGTAGCTCTCGGTATTGAGTGCTACTTCTGTAATACCCAGGACTATCACATCTCCAACAGCGGCCTCTCCACCCTCTCGCGCGATACGATCATTCTCCTCGGTGAGTTCACGCGATTCTACAATCTCACCAGCAACGAAGTGCGTATCGCTAGGAGTCTTAATTTTTCTTCGACTAAACATCTGTCGAATCATTACCTCAATGTGCTTGCGCGAAATTGATGCACCTTGTAAATGGTAGATACTCTCAATCTCTTTCAGGATGTAGTCTTCTGCAGCAGCCTTACCAGCAAGTTTGAAGAGATCAGGAATAATGATAGGACCGTCGGTTAAGGCTTGCCCCTTCTTTATACGGTCACCTTCTGTCACGGTAACTGTGCGTGGAAAGAGTACCGAATACTGTAAACTAGCATCTTTTTTCTTTTTACTCTCAATGTCAGGGAGTACAGTAATGACTCGTTCACGGCCAGATGTCTTAATCTCAATCACATTACCATCAACTTCAGAGAGTACGGCAGGATTCTTAGGAGTGCGGCGTTCAAAAATCTCTTCAACGCGAGGAAGGCCACCAACGATGTCGCCCTTCGTGTCAACACCTCCTGAGTGCTTGGTGCGCATCGTGAGCTGAGTACCCGGTTCTCCAATGGCTTGTGCGGCAACAATACCAACAGTCTCGCCTTGCCCGACCACTTTGCCGCGACCTAGATCTATGCCGTAACAGGTTGAGCAAATACCATTCAGAGATTTGCAGGTAAGCGGAGAACGAACAACTGCTTCACTGATTTTTTGCTCGTCTATCTTTTTTGCATCAACTTTTGTAATTAAGTATCCGCGCTTAAAGAGCGCCGTACCGTCGGCAGTAACGATGTCTGCAGCAAGTACACGACCGCGAAGCGTGTTCCCAATACCCGAGTCAAAAACGGGAATATTCTCCATTGAGATCTTCTTACCATCCTTAGTCCCGCAATCCTCTTCACGGATTACTACATCTTGTGCGACATCAACGAGTTTGCGTGTGAGGTATCCTGCCTTAGCAGTATTGAGTGCAGTGTCGGCGAGCGTTTTTCTAGAACCGTGCGTGGTAACAAAGTATTCAATTGGAGAGAGTCCTTCTTTATATGAGGGGATGATTGGGTAATCTACCAAGCGGCCAGCAGGGTTAATGATGAGGCCTTTCATTCCAGCCATCTGACTCACTTGATTGATAGAGCCACGCGCACCAGAGTGAAGCATACTTGCAACCGGACCATTCAGAGGTAATGCATTCGGAACTTCTTTATCAATACGCATTTTTGCGCGCTGCCACACTTCAATGATCATACGGTAACGCTCCTCTTCGGAGAGAAGGCCCTCTGCATACTGATCTTCGATGGTAGATGCCTCTTTTTTTGCATCAATAATGATTTCCGTCTTTGCCTCTGGCACACCCACATCGTCAATGCCCCAAGTAATACCAGAGATAGTTGCATGGTGGAAACCAAAATACTTAATATCATCAAGAATATCTGGTGTCTTTTCTGGTCCATATAGATCAAAAACACGAGAGACGATCTCGGCAATATCCTTTCGGGTAATCTCTCGGTTCATATAGGGAAAATCGTCAGGGAAGATATTATTCCACATCAAGCGACCAAGCGTTGTCTCAATACGAGTCCCCTCAAAGGAAGAGAACTTTTCGGTGAGTGGTTTTTCAATAGTGATGCGCGCACGAAAAGAGAGATCGCCAAAGCTATGTGCAAGAAGTGCGCTCTCGTAATCAAGAAAAACACTCCCTTCCCCCTTCTCTTTTTCTACCTCATTAGTCATCCAGTAGACACCAAGCACCATATCCAAGGTTGGGTTGACCACCGGATCACCCGAGCCAGGACGTAAGAGATTTTTGACGGACGCAATGAGTTCCCGTGCTTCGCGCTGAGCAGCATTACCCAGTGGTACATGTACTGCCATCTGATCACCATCAAAGTCAGCATTGAAGGCGGCGCAGACCATGGGGTGTACCTGGATAGCGTTACCCTCAATAAGTACTGGGCGAAAAGCCTGAATACCGAGACGATGCAGAGTTGGTGCGCGGTTTAAAAGTACATGTTTGTCACGAATAACATCTTCAAGAATTGCCCATACTTCCGGTATCTCTTCTTCAATCAACTTTCCTGCACCACGAATGTTGTAGGCAAGCTCCTGCTCCAGCAATTTTGAAATAACAAATGGACGAAAAAGCTCCAAGGCCATATGCTTGGGGAGACCACATTGGTAGAGTTTGAGTTCTGGACCAACCACGATTACACTTCGTCCAGAGTAGTCTACGCGCTTACCCAAGAGATTTTGTCTGAAACGACCCTGTTTACCCTTAATACTGTCTGAGAGAGATTTGAGTGTGCGACGCTGTGCCTGGCTTGTAGCGCTTTGACGTGCGTGGATAGAGTTATCCAAGAGATCGTCAACGGCCTCTTGAAGAATACGCTTTTCATTACGGAGAATAACATCGGGAGCATTTAAGTCCTTCAGCTTCTTGAGACGATTATTACGATTAATAACACGGCGATAGAGATCGTTCACATCTGAAGTAGCATGGCGACCTCCGTCGAGCGCAACCATAGGACGGAGTGCCGGAGGGATGACGGGAACCACGGTCATAAACATCCACTCGGGACGCACGCCTGATTGGAGCATCGATTTAAAGAGGTTGAAGCGCTTCTGAACCTTTGCACGATCAAGCGAGTTTGCAGTTGCGAGATCGGCTGATAGTTGCTTTACCAACTCATTAAGATCAATCCCTTTGAAGATCTGGTAGATTGCTTCTGCACCAATCCCCGCTTCAAAGACTGTCGCATACTTCATAGAGTAGCGATGGTAATTCATCTCATCCAAAACACGCCACTTCACCAATGATTCTACTTCGCGCTTGGCATCAAGAAGTGCATCACGAAGTTTCTCAATATCCTCTTTTCCGGTGAGAGACTTGGCCTTCGCCTTAAACTCGGAGTCCAATCGGCGCAGTAGTTCCGCTTTCTCCTCCTCGTTCACACGAGTAATGATGTAGCCAGCAAAGTAGATAACCTTTTCAAGATCTCCCACCGAGAGATTGAGTACCATGCCAATGCGTGAGGGAACACCACGGAGAAACCAGATATGAGCAACAGGGCTTGCCAATTCAATATGTCCCATACGCTCACGGCGCACAATAGAACGTGTTACCTCAACACCGCACTTCTCGCAAATAATATCCTTGTAACGGATGCGACGGTACTTACCGCAGTAACACTCGTAGTCCTTCTCTGGACCGAATATCTTCTCATCAAAAAGGCCGCCGCGTTCACTTCGCTGTGTACGATAGTTAATCGTCTCAGGCTTGGTGACCTCGCCGTATGACCATTCACGCATCCGATCAGGGGAAGCAAGTTTAAGAGAGATCGCGTTGAAATCTGTTTTCATTTCTTTTTTAGGCATAGGCATTTTATTGGAGATCCTCAAGCCCGACATCCAGCGCGAGCCCGCGGAGCTCATTGAGTAATACATTAAAGGATGCGGGGATAGAAGGAGTCTTAATCCTCTCTCCCTTTACCATTGAATCAAAAGCTTGTGAGCGACCGGTAATATCATCTGACTTGATGGTGAGCATCTCACGCAAGGTGTACGCGGCACCGTAACCCTCTAGCGCCCATACCTCCATCTCTCCAAAACGCTGACCACCACCCTGCGCACGACCACCCAAAGGCTGTTGAGTAATGAGTGAGTAAGGTCCAATGGAGCGCATATGAATCTTGTCTTCCACCATGTGGTGTAGCTTAAGCACATACATGCTCCCGATTGCAATTTTCTGTTCAAAAGGCTCTCCGCTCCTTCCATCGTAGAGGGTTACCTTACCATCTCTTGGGAATCCAGCCTTTTCTAATTCATCCTTAATTTCTTCCGGATTTGCACCTTGGAAGACGGGCGTCATTGCTTGGTAGTTCAGCGTACGAGCGGCAAGACCTAAGTGCATCTCTAAGATCTGTCCCAAGTTCATACGGGAAGGAACGCCAAGTGGGGTGAGTACCACATCAATTGGGTTACCGTCTGATGTGTAGGGCATATCTTCTACAGGGAGGATTTTTGCGATGACTCCCTTATTACCGTGGCGACCTGCTAGCTTATCGCCCACAGAGACATTACGGATTTGCGCTACTTCAATGTGAATTTGTTTAATGATACCGCTCTCCAACTTATCACCCTTGTCGCGTGAGAAGATCTTGA
The DNA here is from genome assembly GCA_964574105.1 of uncultured Candidatus Saccharibacteria bacterium. GTDB lineage: Bacteria > Patescibacteriota > Minisyncoccia > Phycocordibacterales > UBA9988 > UBA9988. The sequence goes on from CAZNKH010000001.1 coordinate 17,490, forward strand.
CACCAATGATGCGGCCACGCTTGCCGTGACTCATACGCAGTGAGGTATCTTTCACATCACGGACTTTTTCTCCAAAGATAGAACGGAGGAGCCGTTCTTCTGGAGTCAGCTCGGTCTCACCCTTTGCAGTAATCTTTCCGACAAGAATGTCGTTGGGCCCAACCTCTGCACCAATGCGCACAATACCCTCCTCATCAAGGTTCTTTAGTTTTGCCTCGCCTACATTAGGGATGTCGCGTGTAGTCACCTCTGGGCCAAGCTTGGTATCACGG
>CAZNKH010000001.1:17771-55143 GCA_964574105.1 uncultured Candidatus Saccharibacteria bacterium
GACGAACTCTTCAATGTGAATATTGGTGAAAATATTTTCGCGCACCAACCGTTCCGAGATGACAATGGCATCCTCGTAGTTAGCTCCCTCCCAGGTCATAAAAGCAACGAATACATTCTGCCCGAGAGACATTTGTCCATTGGAACTAGATGAGGTATCAGCAAGTAGATCTCCCTTCTTCACGGTGTCGTGCAGTGAGACTGCTGGTCGTTGATGGAAGGCAGTGAAGTCGTTAGTGCGCCCAAAGGTGACGAGCTTGTACTCGCGCTTCTCTCCCTCCTTCCCCTTAATGAGGATATGATCACCGTCCACTTCTACAACTTCTCCATCAATGTCAGAAAAGATAAGCCGTCCCGTAAAGCGTGCAGCAAGCTCTTCCATTCCTGTTGCCACGAAGGGCGCCTCGGGCTTGACGCATGGTACTGCTTGCTTTTGCATGTTAGAACCCATGAGAGCACGGTTCGCGTCATCATGTTCTAAGAAGGGAATCATTGAGGTTGCCACGGAGTAGGCTTGATTAGGAGCAACATCAATAAAGTGCACATCCTTACGCGCTACCACACCCGGCTTGGTCATAGCGCGCACTTCTACCTCCTCATCAAGGAGGTGCATATCAGCATCGTAGTGGACGCTTGCGTGCGCAATGTTGTACTGCTCTTCATCAAGTGCGTTTAAGTACACTACCTCATCAGTAATGCGTCCGTCGATCACACGGCGATACGGCGTCTCAATGATACCCAGATCATTTATGCGTGCGTAGGTGGTGAGACGGAGAATGAGACCAATATTTGGACCCTCTGGTGTGTGAATGGGGCAGAGACGACCGTAGTGACTCGTATGCACATCACGGACTTCAAAACCGGCACGCTCACGAGTGAGTCCCCCAGGGCCCATGGCCGAGAGGGTACGCAAGTGCTCCACTTCGGCAAGTACATTATCCTGTCGCATAAACTGCGAGAGTTGGTTGGTGGTAAAAAATTCTTTGATGCGTGCCTGAAGGGGGCGTGGTGAGATAAGCTGAATAGGATACATTGTATCTGCATCGGCAGTAGACATCTTATCTTGAATGTAGCGTTTCATCTGCGTCATACCCACGCGTACACGCTGTTGAAGCATCTCGCCCACGAGACGTACACGGCGCAGCCCCAAGTGATCAATGTCATCCTCCTTAGCACCCTTAGTGCTGTTTAGAGTGATGATGTGACTCATAATGCGGACGATGTCGTCAAAGGAAAGGATACGAGCATCTGCATCCTTACCACTCACAGAGAGCCCGAAGCGTTGATTGAGGCGATAGCGGCCGACGAGAGAGAGATCGTAGCGATCACCAGAGAATAGATTCTGAATGAATTCGCGTGCGCCAGAGACCGTTACGAGGTCAGAATCGCGAAGTCGTTTGTAGACTTCAACAAAGGTCTGATCAATTGAGCTAAAAGCCTCTTTGTCTAAGGTGTTTTTGATGTAGGGAATCTCGGTCTCAAGATCTGCGAAAGCTTTTTGGATTGCCTCGGTGTTACTCTTACCATTCGCATCACCAAAGATGCGCAAGAGCGCGGTTGCCGGAAGCTTGCGTTTGCGATCAATGCGCACATAGATACAGCCATCCAACTCTGTTTCAAACTCAATCCACGCTCCGCGAGAGGGAATGATTTTTGCACCAAAGTGCTTTTTACCACGCAGGTCGTTAGCGGTGAAAAAGACGCCAAAGCTGCGCGCAAGCTGTGGAACGACGACACGCTCAATACCGTTGATGATGAAAGTGCCGTGCTCTGTCATTAGAGGAAAGTCGGCGAGGAAAATTTTCTGCTCATGCTCAAAGTTCTTGCTCTTGAGAACCACGCTTGCAACCAAAGGTGCTTCGTAGGTGAGATTGTTCTCTTTGACATGCTGCTCGTCGTACTTTGGTTCCTCAATAGCAAAATCTCTGAAGGTCAGATCAAACTTCTTCTCTGAGTAGTCCTTGATGGGAGAAAACTCTTTAAAAACTTCAGCCAGACCATCCTTGGCAAGCCAGCGGAACGAGTTGAGCTGAAGTTCAACAAGATCGGGAACCTTAGCGAGGGGCTTCTTATACTTTGAAAAGTACTTTTTGGTGAGCTTCATAACAAAAAATATGGGCGCAAAAATATACCCAAAAAAAGAATTACCTGTTAAAAGGTTATGAGAGAGAACTAGCTTATAATTGTGTTAGCAAATATCGTAACTCAATCGTAGCTAAACATAGAAAGGAGTATATACGAGCATCCTCTCCTTGTCAAATCCTCTTGGAGCGATAGGAATCTATATTTTTGTGGTGACCTGAAAGGAGGACCTTGGGGACGCGATACTTTTTACCCTTGTAGGTAAGTACCTCGGGTCGTGTGTAGGTTTCACCGCTCGTAACTCTCCCCTCTTCTAAGGACTCTGTCTTACCTAATACACCGGGAATATGACGAGAAACAGCATCAATAATAATGAGTGCGGGAAGCTCACCACCTGTGAGCGTGTAGGGTCCAGCGGATATTTCCTCTGCCTTAAGTATTTTTTTTACTCGCGCATCAATACCCTCGTAATGCCCTGCGATAAGCACAAGCTCATCATATTTTTTTGCATACTGTTGTGCTTCCTTTCGCGTAAACTGCTTTCCCCGCGGAGACATAATGAGTATCTTTCTCTGTGTGTCTTTTCTAAGACGAAGTGAGTTCACCGCCTCCACAAGAGGAAGGGCCTTCATCACCATACCGGGTCCACCACCGTAGGGCTTGTCGTCAGCTTTTTTGTGTGAATCCGTACAAAAATCACGAGGGTTGATCGTTTGTACAGAAATAGACTTATTCATCGTGGCGCGCTTGATCATTGAGGAGCCACGGTACGAGTCCAAACTTTCGGGGAAAAGTGTGATAACAAAAAATCTCATCTCCTTATTATACAACAATCCCGCCCTATTGTACATAGGACGGGATTGTATATCTTCTCTAAGACTTAAAACTGGAGATCAGCCATTGCTTGATCCACAGTCTTGGCGGCTGCCGTATTCGCAGTCATCGCAGCTCCATCGTCTGCAAAGTGACGTCCTCCCTCTGGCTCATTGATTTTCAAATTGACACGAGCATTGTTCTTCATCCCCACAACACGCAGAAGTGTGCGAATAGCCTTTGCCGTATTACCACTCCTTCCAATCACTTTCCCCATATCGGCGGGGTTGAGATCTAGGGTAAGAAGTACGCCCATCTCGTCCACTGACCTTCCGATCTTTACATCATTCGGATTATCCACAAGAGCCTTGATAACATTCTCAAGAAACTCCTGATCAGAGTATTCTGACATACAATACAATAACGATTGCTGTTAATTAATCAACCTACGCTTTAGTATACTAAACTGTCTCTTCTGCTTCAACAACAGGAGCTACTTCTTCTGCTAGCTCTGCTGGAGTTTCTGCGAGAGGAGCAGGAGCGGGAGCAACCTCTTCAACTTTTACAGGAACGGTCTTCTTTGGGAGTACATTTCGCTTTTTATCTGAAATGATTTTTGCAGTGATTAACAAATTGTGTACAGTACCAGAGGTCTGTGCACCACGCCCCATCCAGTATGTAACTCTATCGGCATCTATGGTATGCACATCCTTACGAGGGTCATAGTTACCTAGGATCTCAAGGAAAGATCCCGGTTTTTTTGCGGCAGTACTGTGCTCTGTCACGACCACACGAAATGATGGGTCATTCTTGCGGCCAACGCGCTGTAATCTGATTTTCAGCATACGGGCTCAACTATATCAAACAAGATGCATATCCGTCAATTCGCCGTGGCAGATGTGCTATGATGGCACAATGAAAAAAATCAGCCCACAAAGACGAGAAATAACCCCTCGCCAACCGCTCCCCGGCCCTTTTTCCCATGCCGTGCTCCAGGAAGCGAAGGCGCTCCTTACTCGTGAAGTAGAAATCATGGAGAAAGAGCAGGGTATACGGCGTGATTTTCGTGAGATCCCTACTATCACCATAGATCCAAAAGATGCAAAAGACTTTGACGATGCTATCTCCTTCCGTGTGCTCTCCGACGGCAGTCGTGAGGTTGGCATACACATTGCCGATGTCTCTTTTTTTGTTAGCCCCGGATCAGCATTAGACAAGGAGGCAAACAAACGGGCAACATCAATCTATCTCGTTAATCGCGTCATTCCTATGCTCCCAGAAGAGCTCTCTAATAACCTCTGCTCTATCGTACCGGGAAAAGATAGACTCTGCTACTCTGCAGTGTTTGAAGTAAAGCAAGATGGGAGCATTAGTAAAGAATGGCTTGGAAGAAGCATCATCCGCTCCAATGCTCGCCTTACCTATGAAGAAGCGCAAACAATCATGGATGGCGCGCCACACGCCTACGCAAAAGAGATACAAGCACTCACTGGTATTACACGAAAGCTCCGCACACAAAAATTGGCACAGGGAGCCATTGCTATCCACGACACTGAACTACGCTGTGAACTGGATGCAAACGGCAAAGCAATCTCCTTCTATGTAGTACCGCATATAGAGAGTCACCAATTGATTGAAGACCTGATGCTCCTCGCTAATCGCCGTGTAGCAGAGTATGCATCACACGCAGTTAAGAATAAGTCGGGAGCCTTTGTTTATCGCATCCATGACACACCTGACATGGATAAGATTACATTTCTTGATCTCTACGCACGACCACTCGGTTACACTATACTTCGCGGACACGCAGTAGATCCTGCAGAGCTCAATCGTCTTTTGATTGAGGTACTGGGAACGCCACACCAGTACTTTGTACACTCGGCAACTCTCCGGTCAATGGCAAAAGCCATTTACTCAACCAAAAATATTGGACACTTTGGACTCGCCTTTAAGCACTACACGCACTTTACTTCTCCTATCCGCCGTTATCCCGACCTACTTGTACACAGACTTCTTTCCGAATACCTCGCAGGAAGGACGGTCAAAGAGAATGTGCTCAAGGATTGTGACAAGGCAGCACTCCACGCCACAGAACGAGAGGTAATTGCCGCAGAAGCAGAACGGGAATCACTCAAAGAAAAGCAGGTAGAGTACCTCTCCGAGCGCTTAGGGATGGAGAGCAGTGGCATCATCACAGGTGTGACCAATTTCGGCATTTTCGTTCGTGAGGAGACGACAGGGGCGGATGGACTCATCCATGTCACCAAGCTCCCTGACGACTACTATATTTTTGACGAACAAAAAATGATGCTCACCGGCGAAAGGACAAAGAAAAATTTCCGTCTCGGCGACTCCGTCCGTATCAGGGTCTCTCGTGTAAACCAAGAGCGCAATCAGATTGATTACGAACTATGCAATAACGCCTAAAATGTTAAACACCGAGTGTTTAACATTTTTTACTTTGCGACCACGGCCGCCTCGTCAAAACGAATGGAAAGAAGTTTTGAGATAGAGTCGGCGGTCATGGTCACCCCGTAAAGGATACCGGCTCGGCTCATAGTCTCACGATTGTGGGTAATTACAATGAGCTGGGAAAACTTGGAGAGATTTTCTATCATATCGCCATAGCGGCGTGAATTTGCCTCATCCAAGGCCGCATCCGTCTCGTCAAGAATGAGAAATGGAGGCGGATTAACTTGTGAGATAGCAAATAGAAGCGCAATAGAAGTGAGTGCCCGCTCTCCTCCAGAAAGCATATGGATACCGCGAATTCTTTTGCGCGGGAGTGATACAGAAATATCTATCCCCGTTTCTTCTTCCCCTTCTTCAGTCTCTTCCTCACCATGCTTATGTCGCTTTGCTTTGATAACAAAAATGGATGCCGTCCCTCCTCCAAACATCAGCGAGAAAAAGTTTTGAAACTCGGCATTAATCTTTTCTATCCCCTCATAGAACTCGTGCTCTAGCGTCTCTTCTAACTCTCGTAGTACCTGATGTAAGGACTGCTCACTCGCATGAAGATCCTCTAACTCGCGTGCGAGGTAACTGTCGCGCTCAGAAACTTCCTCATATTCTTTCGCAATATCTTCTCCTCCAGCACCCAGATCCTCCAGTTTAAAGCGAAGTCTATCAATCTGCTTACGAAGTGCTTCTTGTGCGTCTCTTTCCTCAAGCGCCACACCCTCTTCCTGAGAGTAATTCAACGCTTCGCGACCAATCAAGATTCGAGCTTCTTCAAGAAGTAACTTAAAATCCCGCTCAGCACTCTCGTACGCCGCCCTCTTGAGTGAAAGTGTCTCCAGCTCTTGACGGAGTTCAGAGCGTTGCGACTTAAGATCGTAAAGTGCGCGCTCCTGTTCGCGCAGATGTGACTCTGATTCTGTAATGCGCGTACGAAGTGTCTCTGCCTCGGCGCGGAGAGCCTCTTCACGGGTAAGCACCATACCGAGCGCGCGCTCCAAAGTCTCTTTCTCCCGCATAAGTCCACTCAAAGCGTGACGGCGCTCTTCTGCTGCGCCGGCAAAGCGGTGTAAGAATGAACTGATACGCTCGCGAATATCCATAAGCACCTGCTTCAATGTTTGCGGGTCAACACTTTCTTCTCCCGCAGTAAGCGACTCGGTAATCCCTGAGGTAAGTTCACGCACATGGGAGAAAGATATCTGCAAATCCCCTTCTACACTATCTGCATCAACTGCTTCACTCCGTACCTCAATCATCCCCTCTACGCGCCCCAGCTTGCGTGCTAACTTTCCGCGTTCTGCCTCAGCCGCTGCAATATCACGACGCAATCCTGTCAACGCGCGTTCATCATCACTCTCACTATGCTCTTCACGAGAGAGGAAGGTCTCTGCTTCTCGTAATTTTTCTTCCACTTCAGAAAGAAGAGAAAGTGGTACACGACGAGCTATCTCCAAGCTTTCTTTTTCGCGTGAAAGATATGCTTCTTCATTAGAAAGATAGCGTTTGTAGAGACCAGTAAGTTCACGCCGCACATCCTCTGCTTGGCGCAATTTTTCCATTTGTTTTCCTAAAAATCTGAGGTGGGGAGCAATCTCTTTGCGAAGAGCATCAACTTGTCGTAAATTTTCTTGTGTTTTTTCCAGTTTTTTCTCACTTTCAGCAATCTTTAAATGATAGACCGTAAGAGAGAGTGCTTCTTCAATCATGCTCTCACGCTCGCGCGGACTTGCACGCAAGATTCTATCCGCCTCTCCTTGCGAAATGATGTGGTGGCTAGTACTACCGAGCCCTACTGACGCGAGGAGCTCAACAATGTCCTTAAGCCGTACTTTTGAACGGTTAAGAAAATAGTCATTGACACCATCACTGTGCACCTCACGCGTGATCGCAACCTCATCAAATTCAAGTGGCAGGATGCGGTCACGATTATCAAATGTAAGGGTAACTGATGCTCTGGACTGGCGAGGAACAGATCCCGAGCCGTTAAATATGAGGTCTTCTCCGCGCTTCCCGCGTAGTGTCTTCAGTGATTGTTCACCTAAGACCCAGCGGAAGGCCTCTGCAACATTACTCTTACCAGATCCATTGGGTCCAACGATTGCAGTGATAGGCGCGTCAAAAGTGAGTACTGTTTTCTTTGCAAACGATTTAAAACCAGAGAGTTCTAGACTCTGTAATTGCATACGGCTATTGTATCAGGTTTATGAGCGAGGACTCCAGTGCTTCTCACTGAGTGCTTTGCGAGCTGCGTCTTGTTCCGCCTCCTGTTTTGAGTGACCCGCCCCCTGAGAGATCTGTGTTGATCCCAAAAATACTCCAACGATAAATTTTTTATTATGATCGGGACCAGACTCTGCTAAGACTTGATAATTGGGGGTAATACCCTCTTTCTCTTGTGCCTGCTCCTGAAAAAAACTTTTAGCATCCAGCCAAAGATTATCGGCAAGGATAGTTTCTAAGCGAGGAATGAGATATTCGACAATAAAGGCACGAGCTTTTTCATAACCCTGATCCAGATAGAGCGCGCCTACAACCGCCTCATAGGTATTAGCAAGAATCACCTGTCGCGCACGGCCTTCATCTTTCGCCTCTCCCCGTGAAAGGAGGAGATAGTCGTTCATAGTAAGCTTTTGCGCTACCTGTGAGATGGTTACCGCGTTTACCAGTGCGGAGCGGTATGAGGTTAGCGTCCCCTCATCCTCCTTGGGGTATGTTTTGTAAAGGTAGTCAGTTACCACCAGCTCTAATACTGCGTCACCTAAAAATTCTAAGCGCTCATTATGCCCGAGTCGTGATTTGGGATTCTCGTTTAAGAATGAACGGTGGATAAAGGCCTGCTCAAGCAAATCCTTATCGGTAAATGTCACTCCGATATGTGCTTCAAAAGAAGAAAAGTCTGGTTCTCTCATAACTTCTGTCGTTCAATAATTGTCTGTATACCTTTAGTAATAATGGGGACGATGTCATCATAAATGCGCAGGTCACCAATCTCATCAAGAGTAAACCACCCTACCTTATCAAGCCCCCCCTCTTTGGAGAGCCTGAGTTTATTTTTGTCTTTTGCCTCCGCGAGAAAATAATGTACCTGTTTGCGCACCTTACCCTTCTCAGGGTGAGAGGCGATGTACTCATTTGTTCCGAGTTCAGAAATAATAGTGATTTCAAGTGAGAGCTCTTCACAGATTTCTCGTATCGTTCCATCCTCTGCATTCTCACCCGTTTCAATATGACCCTTTGAGAGTGTCCAGTAACCAAACACATCATGAACGAGTGCGAGACGGATGGTACCACGATCCTCTGTGTAGACTACTGCGCCGCCGAGCTTTTCTACTGGGAGCTTCTCTGGATCAATATCCTCATCACTTACTCTGCGCTTCTTGGCAGGAACATCATCCTTCCCCGGTTCACCCATCTCACGGTAAACGGAGCCAAGCACCCCGTTCACAAACTTGCCGCTAGATTCACCGCCAAACATCTTAGCAAGTTCAATAGCTTCATTGATGGCGACTTTTGCAGGAACATCATTCTTGTCTACAAAGAGAAGTTCAAAGAGACCGATGCGGAGCACATTTCTATCAACGATAGAAATTTGTTCTATCGGCCAGTCAGGTGCAAATTTTTCTATAACCGAATCAATTTTCTCGCGATGCTCAATGACGCCAGATACGAGCGACTTTGTAAATCGGGTATCGTCGAGCCCCGGAGCAAATTCCTCCACATTTGACTCCACAATAGGAGAGAGCCCTTCACTTGGCTTTTCCATGAAGTCCCACTCGAAGAGTGATTGGAGCGTTATGCTGCGTGAAAGGTGCCTATTGGCCATACTCAAAAAAGATCTTTTGTAAACAGCCGAACTATTTGGCAGATTGGGCTGCCTGCTTGCGCTTGCGCTCTTGTTTTTTCTCTACCTTCGCAAGTACATTCAATACCTCACGTCTATGGTAGCTTCCACAGGCCATACAGACACGATGACGCACATGTAAGGCCCCGCACTTGGCGCAGGTCGAAAGGCGAACACCGGTGATGGCGTGATGTGAGCGTCTATTGCCCGTATGGGCACGCGTATGGCGCATGCGTACTGACATGCTCGTCACTATACACAATCGAGTAAAAAATGGCAAGAGAAATCCCACCAATCTGCTATTGCGGATTAGTGGGGTAAAGCAATAGAACGGTTGGTCTCGATTGTCTGTCCAGATAAAGGGGGCGGGACTTCAATAATGAGGACAGGGGTTTACTATGGTAAGACTATGCTCGCAACAGCAGCATTATGGGTCGGAATTAAATTTGGACAGTGAATTACTTTGAGATAACACCTTTATTATATTATATCACATTTAATAGCTTTTTACAAAAGCTCCTCCTGTGTATAGGAGAGAGACCGTACTTCTTGAGTGCACGGTAGTGCAAAGGAGTACCGTAACCCTTGTGAGCGGCAAATTCATACTCGGGATACTTTTTTGCAAAATGAGCAATCCTTTTGTCTCGTCGTACTTTGGCAATGATTGAGGCCGCTGCAATAATCGCTACTCGATCATCCCCTCGTATAATCGTCTTCTGATTCTTCCACCCAGAAGGAGCAGAGAGTGATCCGTCAAGAAGTACTCGCGCTGTCTTAGGATTAATTCCCAATTTATGAAGTGAACGAGCCACGCCAAGCGCGATTGCCTTACTAATTCCATGACGATCAATCACCGAGTGGGACACCATACTGGAAGTAATCTTGATATTCCCCCTCTTAAACTCTTTTACAAGAAGTGTGTACCAACGCTCGCGTCCGTATTCTGTTAATTTCTTTGAGTCGCGAATACTACTAAGAATGCACTCGCGTCTTTTATAAAATACTTCCGGAAAAGCAACCGCCGCGACAGAGACTGGTCCCGCCAGAGGCCCTCTTCCCGCTTCATCTATCCCCACCACAAAGTGCGAGTCTCGCATATCTTCAGAGTATACACCACTCTGCTATACTGGTAGCCAATGGCATTCGTTCACTTACATAACCATAGCCACTACTCCCTTCTTGATGGATTGGTAAAAATTCCTGAACTGGTAAAGAAGGCGAAGGAGTACCAGTGCCCCGCGATTGCACTCACCGACCACGGCAACCTCTACGGAGCAATTGAGTTCTACAAGAAATGCATTGCAAGCGGAATTAAGCCCATCATTGGCGTAGAGGCCTATATGGCAGCGCGTACACGCTTTGATAAAGATGCGCGCATAGACTCCAAGCGTTACCATCTCACTCTTCTCGCAAAAAATGAGATCGGATACAAAAATCTCATCCGCATGGTGACCAAAGCTAACCTTGAAGGATACTATTACAAGCCGCGCATGGACAAAGATCTATTGCGTGAGTATCACGAGGGGATTATCTGTCTCTCCGGTTGCTTGGGGAGTGAAGTCTCACAGGCCGCCTTTGTAGGAGATAAGGAAAAACTCACTACGCTCATCCGTGAGTACCAAGACATCTTTGGGATGGAAAATTACTTCATTGAGATTATGCATCATCCAAGAATAGAGGGGCAGGCGCGCACTAAGGCGCTTCTCATTGAGACGGCGCATAAATTAACCATACCGCTCGTTGCAACGCATGACACACATTACCTCAGCACAGAAGATAGTCGTGCACACCGAACACTTGTCGCGGTACAAACCAATACGGACATTCAAGATGCCAACACAATGGCAAACAGCACGGAAGATTTCTCTTTTGTGGATGAGGAGAGATTCCGTTCATTCTTTACCGATGCTCCCGAAGCGGTAGACAACACGCTCCGTGTTGCAGAACTGTGCTCGGTGACACTTGAACTGGGTAAATGGCGCTTTCCCGACTACACCATACCTGCGGGGGAGACATCTGAGATCGTTCTCACCAGACGAGCAGAGGAAGGTCTCACCACCTATATACAAGAAAATCCTGAGTATACGGATATTGCTCCGGAACGAATGCATTATGAATTAGATATTATTTGCCGTAAGGGCTATGCGCCCTACTTTCTAACCGTCTCCGACATCTACGCCGCCGCAAGACGGCTTGATGTCCTCACCAATACGAGAGGTTCTGCGGCAGGATCCCTGGTATCCTTCTTGATAGGAATCGGCGCCGTAGATCCACTTAAATACAAGCTCCCTTTTGAACGCTTTTTAAATCCAGACCGTCCCTCCCCTCCCGACATTGATATGGACTTTGCCGATACGGGACGAGAAAAGATTCTTGATTATGTGCGTAGTAAGTATGGGGAAGAAAAAGTTGCACAAATTGGTACCTTTGGCTCCATGATGGCGCGCGGCGCCGTGCGTGATGTAGCGCGTGCGCTCGGCTACCCATACGCACTTGGTGACCGCGTTTCTAAGCTGATCCCGATGGGGAGTCAGGGCTTCCCTATGACCATTGATCGCGCAATGGAATTGGAACCAGAACTCAAAAAGATGTACGAGGCAGAGACAGAGGTGCAAGAGATTATTGATCTTGCAAAAAAGTTAGAAGGCTGTGCACGGCACATTAGTGTTCACGCCGCAGGAGTAGTGATTGCACCTACCGAGATTACTGACTTTGTACCCGTACAGCTTGACCCCAAGGGAGGAAAGATTATCACCCAGTACGATATGCACGGTGTAGAGGACGCGGGGCTCCTCAAGTTTGATTTTCTTGGCATTCGAAACCTCGCCATTCTAGAAGGAGCCGTGCGCTTGGTAAGAAAGACGACGGGGAAGTTGGTAGATCTCAACAAGCTCCCACTTGATGATAGAAAAACATTTACGATGTTGGCGCGCGGGGAGACAATGGGACTCTTCCAATTAAACGGATCAGGAATGACCCGCTGGCTCAAAGAATTGAAGCCCTCCACTATCCACGACATTAACGCAATGGTCGCCCTCTATCGACCAGGACCAATGGAGTCCATCCCCGAGTATATTAGACGCAAACATAATCCGCGAATGGTGAGCTACTTGGATCCACGCATGGAAAAAATTCTAAACCAAAGCCACGGCGTGATCACCTACCAAGATGATGTCATGATGATTGCCATTGAACTTGCCGGCTATTCATGGACAGAAGCGGACAAACTGCGTAAGGCTATGGGGAAAAAAATCCCCGCCGAGATGGCTATCCAGAAAGAAAAACTCTTGGAGGGCTTTGTGGCGCATGGAAAACTGAGTACAGAAAAAGCGCACGCACTCTGGCTCCTCATTGAGCCCTTTGCCGCGTATGGATTTAACAAGGCGCACGCGGCAAGTTATGGTCATGTGGCGTACCAAACCGCATTTATGAAGGCTAATTTCCCGAGCGAGTATATGACCGCTGTGCTCTCGGCAGAATCGGGTGATGTAGAAGAAGTAGCGCGCATCATTGAGGAATGTAAGCGGATGAAGATCCCCGTACTCCCGCCAGATGTAAACGAGAGTTATGGAGACTTTACCGTCATTAAGGATTCGGAACAGGATAAAATTCGCTTTGGACTCCACTCTATTAAAAATCTCGGAACAGAGATTGCTGATGCGATTGTCGCGGAACGCAGTGAGCATGGGCGCTACACCTCCTTCGCCGATTTTCTAGAGCGAGTACGACATAAGAACTTGAACCGGAAATCACTGGAGTCCCTGACCAAGGCAGGAGCTTTGGATAGTCTGGGAGAGGATCGCGCCACCATCTTGGTGAACATTGAAGAAGCCCTGCTGTATGCGCGGGAGCTCCACAAACATGGTGACTCGCAAGACTCCCTTTTTGGTCTCATGGCAGATTCCGGAACAGTACCAATACTGCGACTTAAGAAAGCGAAGCCTTTTGCAACAGGAACAACGCTCGCGTGGGAAAAAGAGCTCCTCGGTCTCTACATCTCTGGACACCCTTTAGATAAGTATCGGGAAAAGTTGTCACCAGAAAATGGTGCAAAAAATACTATTATCAGTGCAAAGAGTATGACCGATGGCTCGCTGGTGGTAATTGCAGGGCTCATTGATGAAGTGCGGGAGATCACTACGAAAAATAATGAGCATATGGCCTTTCTCAAACTCTCTGACTTCAGCGATCGCATTGAGGCGGTCGCTTTTCCCCGCATATACAGTGAGCAGAGAGAGTTATTTACCCCAGGAATCTGCCTTGCCATCCGTGGTCGTATCTCAGAACGCAACGGTGAACTCTCTCTTGTGGTGGAGGGAGTGAAGAGGATCTAGAAAAATTTAACGGCACTTCAGAGTCTGACCAGCTTGTTCATAGACTTGATTTCCTGGACTAGCAGTAACTGATGAATATAGCTTCCCTCTCAATTCCCAATCAATACAATACCACTTAGTTGGATCTGAAGAACCTGTGGGTGAGGATGGTAATTTTACTGCAACTACAAATTTGCGGTAGTCTCCAAGACCACTCGTCTCAAAACATTTTACATTCACACTCTGTGCCTTTGACTGAAGGCTGGAGATTAATGTCCCCCACAGTCCACTAGGTGTAGCATTTATTCCATTACATGATCCGGAAGTATTACTTAAATTATAACTATCAGTTTGTGAATCACGATATAATGCCATTGCAGTTCGTAGACTATTCATCTCCTGTATCACCGCCGCATCCCCTGCTTTTTTTCGCGAGGACTGGAGTGATGAGAGCACAATACCCGAGAGAATGCCGATAATACCGATAACAACGAGGAGTTCAATGAGGGTAAAGCCTCTTTGCCAAAAAGCGGACTTTTGCCTAGGTGTAAGCATAAAAAGAAAAATTGACTAAATAATAGTCCTCTCTAATTATAATCCTTCGTGGTATATACGCAAGACAGAAAACAGCTTTTCTGTTATCATCTCCATATGGAAAAAGATGAGAAACTCATTCGCATACGGCACTCACTCGCACATCTCCTCGCGATGGCTGTAAAGGAGAAAGATCCGGGAGCTACATGTGGCATTGGTCCTGTGATAGAAGATGGTTTTTACTACGACTTTGCATTCTCAAAAGGCTACTCTCCCTCTCCGGAAGATTTAAAACAGTTTGAGGTGAGGATACGCGGGTTGATACAAGATGGACTGACATTCACTATCTCTCATCTGGATACTAATGAGGCACGGGGCGCATTCAAGGACGAGCCGTACAAACTTGAACTGATTGATGAATTGATAGAGAAGGGAAAAGACATTACCGTCTACACTTCTGGAGCGTTTACCGATCTCTGTGCAGGGCCACATGTGAACAGTACAAAGGAAATACATCCTGATGCCTTTGCCATTACCCACACGGCTGGTGCCTACTGGCGAGGAAGCGAGAAGAATACAATGCTCACCCGCATCTATGGAGTGGCCTTTCATACTCCAAAAGAGCTCACCGAGTGGAAGCGCATCAAGGATGAGGCGGCACTGCGTGATCACCGCAAACTGGGACGGGAACTGGGACTCTTTGCCTTCTCTGATCTCGTTGGCTCTGGGCTCCCGCTCTTTACTCCCAAGGGTACTAAGATGCGCGACTTAATCGTTGAAAAAATTCAATCGCTTCAGTCAGATTACGGCTATGAACGAGTCACTATTCCCCACATCACCAAGAAGGAGCTCTACGAGACAAGCGGCCACTGGGAAAAGTTTAAGAATGACCTCTTCCATGTGCAGGGTCGTGGTGATACCAAGTTTGTAATGAAGCCAATGAATTGCCCGCACCACACCCAGATCTATGCAAGCACTCAACGGAGCTACCGTGATCTCCCTATCCGCTATATGGAGACTACGATGGTCTACCGTGATGAGCAGCAAGGTGAACTCCTCGGCCTCTCGCGCGTCCGCGCCATTTCACAAGATGACGGACATGTGTTCTGCCGACTTGATCAGGTGGGTAACGAGGTGGCAAACATTATCAGTGTCATTAAATCTTTTTACACCGATCTTGATATGTTTGCAGAGGGTAAGTATTGGGTCTCGCTTTCAGTGCGTGATATGGCGCATACAGAAAAATATTTAGGAAATGATACACATTGGAGAGAAGCAGAGAAAGTCTTAGAGGAGTGCGCCAAAAAAGAAGGATTGAACTACAAACGAGTAGAGGGCGAAGCCGCCTTCTATGGACCAAAATTAGATTTTATGTTTAAAGATTCTCTGGGACGCGAGTGGCAATTGGGGACCGTGCAAGTTGATTTTGTAATGCCAGAGCGCTTTGGCCTTGAGTACACCGGCGAGAATGGCAAGAAAGAACAACCAGTAATGATACACCGCGCCATTGCGGGATCGTTGGAGCGCTTTATGAGCATCATCATTGAGCACTTTGCGGGAACTTTCCCCGTCTGGCTCTCACCCGTGCAAACAGTGCTCCTCCCCGTCGGCGGCGCGCACAAGGAGTATGCACGAGAGATGTTGCGTGAATTAAAAAAGCGAGGCGTCCGTGCCGAGCTTGATGAACGAGATGAGTCCTTGGGTAAACGCATCCGTGACGCAAAAACTGCAAAGCTACCCTACCTCCTTGTGGTAGGAGATAAAGAAGTTGCTTCTCACACCGTCACTGCTGAAGGCCGTGAAGGCTCCCTTGGATCACTCTCCCTGGAAGATTTTATTTCCCGACTCTAAATATCCAAGTTTGCCAATTTGGCGTGAGTCTGAATAAAGTGCTTGCGTGTAGTGACATCAGAACCCATAAGGGTATCAAAGGTGTGATCTGCCTCTACCGCATCATGCACCGTCACCTGCTTTAGGATGCGTCGCTCGGGATCCATGGTGGTCTCCCAAAGCTCCTCTGGGTTCATTTCTCCTAAGCCCTTATAGCGTTGAATAGAGATTTTTAACCGCTTACTCTCTGAAGCCCGGCTTTCTAAAGGAAGCCGGGTTTCTTCCGCAAGTTCACTTTCTTCTCCCTCCGGCATCTCACCTTCTTCCACTTCAGACATGGTGTCTACACCAAGACGAGCGAGGACTCTCTCTTTCTCCTCATCACTAAAGGCGTAGTGAAATCCTTTCCCATGCTTGATTTTGTAGAGTGGCGGTTGTGCAATGTAGAGGTAACCACCCTCAATCACGCGTACAAAGTGTCTGAAAAAGAGCGTGAGAAGAAGTGTGCGAATGTGTGCGCCATCTACATCGGCATCGGTCGCGATGATAATTTTGTGGTAGCGAAGCTTAGAGATATCAAAAGCATCCCCAATAGCCGCTCCGAGCGCAATGATGAGATACTTAATCTCTTGGGAGGCGAGCATCTTATCTAAACGCGCTCGTTCCACATTCAAAATCTTCCCCTTCAAGGGCAGTATCGCCTGTGTACGACGGTCCCTCCCCTGCTTGCCCGAGCCACCTGCCGAATCTCCCTCCACAATAAAGAGCTCCGCCTCCTCCGCGCTCTTGGTCTGGCAATCAGCGAGCTTACCGGGGAGGGTCATACCCTCCAAGGCGCCCTTGCGTAAAACACTATCCTTAGCCGCCTTAGCAGCTTTGCGAGCCTTCATCGCCAAGGCCACTTTCCCAATAATCATCTTGGCGTCATCCGGCTTCTCTTCTAGAAAATTTTTGAAAGCTTCACCAAAGGCGGTCTCTACTGCACTTCGCGCCTCTACACTACCCAGCTTTGCCTTGGTCTGTCCCTCAAACTGTGGGTTGGGAAGCTTGACCGAGATGACAGCAACGAGCCCCTCTCGCACATCGTCACCGGTAAAGTTACCATCTGCATCTTTGGTATTACCGTTCTTCTTAGCGTAATCATTTAAGATGCGCGTAAGTGCGGTGCGGAAGCCGGTAAGGTGCATGCCTCCCTCTGGAGTACTCGTGTTATTTGCAAAGCAGATCTCCTGCGCTGCAATCTCGTCTACATATTGGAGTGCAATCTCTACCAGCACATCCTCGGCTTCCTTTTCAACATAGAAGATATTTTTATGTACAGACTTTTGCCCGTGATTGTAGTGCGTCACCAAAGCGACGAGTCCTCCTTCAAAATAGAATGAGTACGAAGGGAGCGAGAGCCCGAGCTCGGAGAGAAAAAATGCTTTTTGAGTATCTAAAGTCTTCTCGTAGTTCCGTGCATCAATCACACGGATGCGGAGCTTCTTGGTAAGGTAGGCTTGTTCACGCATGTGCGCAACTATACGCTCGTAAGAGTACTCCGTTTCAGAAAAGACTTCCCTGTCTGCCTTGAAAGAGACGACTGTTCCTTGAGACGGGGTACTTGATACCCTTTTTACATTCGCTTTCTTCTTTCCACGAACATACTCCTGGTAATACACCTCCCCTTCACGATGTACCGCTACCCACATCCACTCCGAGAGTGCGTTCACCACTGAGGCACCAACACCGTGGAGTCCTCCAGAAATCTTGTAGCCCTTACCCTCAAATTTACCTCCCGCATGGAGTGTGGTCATAACCGTCTCAAGTGAAGAGACCTTGGTCTTGGGGTGGATATCTACAGGGATGCCGCGGCCATTGTCTGCAACACGGATGACGCCATCGGGCAGAAGCGCCACCTCAATCTCGTCAGCAAAACCGCCCATGGCCTCGTCACGACCATTATCAAAGATCTCTGTGAGCATGTGGTGGAGGCCATCTATGCCCGTGGAACCAATGTACATACCCGGTCGCTTCCTGACTGGTTCTAATCCTTCCAGAACAAGAATATCCTCTGCTCCGTAGCCTTTTGTATCTTCTTTTTTAGCCATAGAATGCAATAAAAAATACCGCCAAGTATTCCCTTAGTATAGCACATTCTCCCTACTTTCGCACCTCCCAATTGGAGTGTTTCTCAAGGGCAGAGATGATGCCGAAGAGCGCTTCGTTTGCCTCTACATCAGTGAGTGATTTTTCGTGAGATTGGAAGGCGATACGAAAAGCAAGCGAAGTTCGTTCTTCACCTTCCTTACAAAACTCATCAAATTTTACCGGTCCCTCCACAAGGAGTGGTCCGGCACTATTGCGGATAACTTCTTCCACTTCTTCTGCCTTTACCTCCTTGGGGATAAAGAGTGCAATGTCGCGGATAATGCGTGGGAAGAGTGAGAAGGGTTTAAATACTGTCTCTGGGCGGAGGAGTGGGTCCGGATCTACATCAGGGAGCGTCGCAATAGTCGAGAACAATTGCTCCAATGGCGCTTCATAAATACAGAATGTCTTATTCCAGTCGGTATGTGGGAGCCATGATGGCAAGTCTTCTCTCTTAAATTTTTCCTTGGTATACGCAATCCCCACAGCAAGTCGCAATTCTTCTCTATCAGAGTAGAAGACTGTCCCAATCTCAAACAACTTTACCGCCTCCTGTTCAAACAGTGAGTACTGAAGGTTACGCGAGAGTGCTTCCTTGAGTGCGTCACTCAAGTTTGTCCGTAAGAAGGACTTATGGCTCGCCAGAGACTTTTCTACCTCTCGGTTACCCGTAGCGCTGAATGAGTAACTGTAGATCTCCGTATACCCGAGAGAGACAAGAATGTGCCGCACTTTATGTGATGCCTCATATATTTGATTTAGTGTTGTTGCAGTGAGTGTAGTGAGTCTGGCAGAGGAGATCTTCCCTACTCCGTACAGACGCATGACCTCATCCGCGAGGTCTTCTACTATGTTTAGATCCACTCGATCAGCAGGAATGTATGCGAGGCACTTTTCTCCATCAGTACAGAGACCAACACGCACTCGCGCGAGGTACTGTATGAGCTCTTGATTATTTAGTGATAAGCCAAGGATATCGTTTATTTTTTCTGAAGTGAATTCAATCGTCGCTCGTGCACTCTTCTCATCTGGGATGACAGTAATGCCTTCTTTGAGCGGCCAGTTCATAAGTGCAGAGAGTTCTCGTGCAAATCCTTCTGGAGTCTTAGTATCATTCCTATCAGGCAATATTTTTACATCCATAATCCAATCATCTTTTTTTTGCTCTATAGACTCCACTTCACAAAAAGAAACGGTAAGTATCGGCACAGCACTCTCTGGCGCTGGTAGCGCTTTCACAAAATACTGATTTAATTCATTCCACGATATACGCATGCTAGAATTGTTTTAAAAAGCGGGTATCACATGCATACAGAAGTCGAATATCGTTGATCCCGTACTTAATCATTGCGATACGGTCAAGCCCCGTGCCAAAGGCGAGTCCTCGCCAGCGCTTTGAGTCACGGCCGGCCGCAGTAAATACATTGGGGTGAAGCATCCCCGCGCCAACTACCTCCAACCACTTACCATCCCACTTAATATCAAGCTCTACACCAGGTTCGACAAATGAGAAGAAACTTCTTCTCCAGCGGAACTCCAGATCGGCATCAAAGATATGACGATAAAAACCTTCCAGGAGCCATTTAAGATGCCCAAGATGCACATCCTCGGCAACCACTAATCCGTCAATCTGGTAGAACTGCGCTTCGTGTGTTGCATCAGTTGCCTCATTACGGAATACGCGTCCAGGTATCATGATACGAAAAGGAGGCTCATGTGTCTTTAAGAAGTGAGCATCTACTGATGTGGTATGGGTACGCAAGAGTGGCCGACCATCTTTCCCCGCTGACTCTTTTAGATAGAAGGTATCTTGCATTGCACGAGCGGGATGATCAGCGGGTATATTGAGTGCATCAAAGTTGTAGTGCTCACTCTCAATCTCTGGACCTTCCTCAATAGTAAAACCGAGCTCTTTAAAATAGCGCCCAGCGGTGTAGATGATCTGTGAGAGCGGGTGTAGATGGCCGGCCTTCTTCATAATGGGGACATTATAGAATGAAGTGAGGCGTATTGAAAGTGAGCCACCTCTCGGACTTGAACCGAGGACCTACTGTTTACAAAACAGTTGCTCTACCAACTGAGCTAAGGTGGCAGTATCCTACCGTCCTGTGGGGAGTTCCAAACCATCTTTGTGCTCCTTTAATTCTCCAAGGAACTTAGAAGGTAATGCGGCGGTGTTCTCTACCCCCTTCCCCCGAACCATATTCATAAGCGCAATAAAACGATGCTCCAGAGAACCAGTACTATTTCTGAGTCTAACATAAACCCACTTCAGTACGACAAGGAGTGCGCTTCGTGCGCGAGAGAGTACAGTAGAAACAAGGTCTCGCAGATACTCCTCATAGAGATCAAGCGCTTTTGCTTTAAGTACTCGACGGACAAAAAAATTATTTTGTGTAAGCATCACTCCCCGCCGCAGGGACATGAGGCGGACTCCCCATACAGTGAAAGCGGCGCCTCCCGCTATGAATGCAATTGTTAAATACCACACCATAACAATAGTTTAGCTCCCTAAGAGTGTGAAGCGGATAAAGCGCGCGAGGGTAATGTTCTCTCCAAACTTTTGAATGTAGGACTTAATAAGTGCATCAATGGTAAGTGAGGCATCCTTAATGAAGGGTTGTGTAAAGAGTTCTGTCTGGTCCGTAGGAGCAGAGGCAGTGATGTGCATTGCAATGTCACGAGCGAGTGTCACAAACTCGGGATTTTTTGCAACAAAATCAGTCTCGCAGTTGAGCTCCACCATGGCACCCAGGGTACCAGTCGCGTGAACATAGGCACTCACCACTCCAGCCTTCACCTCGCGTGAAGATTTTTTCTCTGCAATAGTCTCGCTCTGCTCTCGCAAGGATGCTAATGCTTTTGTCTTATCACCTCCTGAGTCCTCCAATGCTTTCTTGCATTGGGCAAACGAGATGCCCGTCTCCTCTCTCAACTCTTTAATATCGCTTGCAGAGATCATGCATTTTCTACAGGAGCACTCACCGCGCTCTTCTTCCCATCAAGGTAAGCATGCGCAACGAGGAGACTTACATACTCGATAGTCTCGCGTGAGGCATCATTCGCCACAATTGGGTATTGTACTTTAGTAATATCACAATCAACACTAGAGATACTGATGACAGGGATATTGAGATTGCCCGCTTCTTTTACAGAGATCACTTCGTGCTCTGAGTCAATGACAAAAAGCGCGTGAGGAAGTTTTTCCATTCTGTCAATGCCTGCAAAGTAGCGTTCTAGTTTTGCAATCTCCTTATCAATAGTGCCACGCTCTTTTTTGGTGTATACCGAAAGCTCGCCTTTCTCTCGCTTATCCTTCAGATCACGCATACGGGTGACGCGCTTCTTCATCTCGCTCCAGTTGGTAAGCGTACCACCGAGCCAGCGCTCAGTCACATAGGGCATTGTTGTCATGTCTGCTGCAATCTGTATGGGACGCTCTGCCTCCAATTTGTTGCCGACGAAGAGGATTGTCTTACCCTCTGTCCCAAGTTTTTTGACAAAGGCAAGTGCTGTTTCTAACTGCTCCGCAGTCTTCTCAAGATCAATGATTTGAACACGATTCTTAACCCCAAAAATAAAGGGAGTTACAGATGGATGCCTCCTACTCCGTGAGTACCCAAAATGGGCTCCGGTCTTAAAGAGATCCTCTACAGACATGCTTACTTCTTTATTGATATTCATTTTTGCACCAGCAGATTAACACAAAGCCCAATTTATTGCAAGAAGATGGTATTTAATTTTAATATGTACCTGATTTCTTTACATCTATCCTATGAGAAAATTCTGCACATTTCTTTCCATCAATTAAGGCAGTGAAGGTTACCGTAGTAAATGTGCCTGATTTTGGTATTAGATCTTCTTTTCCGGCTAAGCTAGCGACATAATAAATCGGAATCCCTAGTGTAATTGTCGGATTTGAAGTCTCAGTAAGATTACTTGTAGACGGTCCGAATTTATTTGTTGCAGTGACAGTCTTATGAATCAGAGGAGTACCGCTTATCCAATTAAAGAGAGGAGAATTAACAGAAAATTGCACATCTTTTGTTCCTGTAACTGTTAGGCGTAATGATGGATTAGATTCAGTATATCCTTCTGAATAATCAATGGTTGATGTCCCGTAAGGATAGTTTGACGGCTTACAAGGTCTTTTAGAGCTGCCAGCTACGCAGGTAATCGTGCAGGAGGAAGCTATATTCTCTTCAGTAAATGATGCTATGACAGTAGTATTATTATTTGCAGGCAAGGTAAAGGTACAGTTTGGACCATTTTGCATTTTTTCAGCACAAGTCACTCCTGACCAAGAAACAGAGACTCCAGCTGATTTTGTAGCGGTAAGAGTTACTGAAGTTCCAGAATTAAGTGAAGTTGAAGTGCAGCCTGTTGTAGTGTTTGTACAATTGTTAATTCCGCCAACACTTGCAGAGATAAATCCTTCCGCTGTTCCAGCTTTTTTGACTACATAGGTGTATTGTGACTCTATTTGCCTTACATTAAATATAGCAGATATAGACTTGTCTGTATTCATTCTCACAATAACATTATTACCATTGCGCGTGAGATCTAGACCCCACCATTCTCCAAAGGTACTATTTGTACCCGGACTTGCTGTTAGAGAGACTGTTGAACCAGAGGTATAAGAACGAGAACATATACCTGATCTAGATGAACCGCTCCATCTGCAGTTTATAGCTCCTTGGGTATTCGACACCTCTGCCACAGCTCCATTACCAGTACCATAGGGAGACACGGTTAATGTGTAATCTGTTGGACTTATGATACACACTCCCGGGCAACCATTGTTCACCAATGTGGCTTGGGCACTCGTAAGCGGATCAAACTTAATCCACCCAAGGTTGGTTGACCCCCACGCAAAACCACGCAAGACAGAAATGGTTGTTGCGCCAGAAATAGAAAGAGGACTCTTAATGATTCCGTATCCCGGATTACCCTTTAATGAGATCCACCCATCCCAGCCACCAAGTTCTGTGCCTCCAACAGGCTTACTCTTGAGCGCTCCGGAGCATCCGCTTTCATACACTGAACAGACCCGAGCCCATCCAGTAACCTGATTATTTGAAAGAAGAAGTGCATCAGATTGAGCATTATTAGTAGTTACAGGAAATCTATCTCCACCACCCGCAGACGGATCAAGCCCACCAAAGCGTATCCATCCAATGTTTGAACTCCACGCATACCCTTCAATCTTCCCGCTGCCTGTTGTGTCAGTAGTGACAGATACTCCATAGTTTGTACCAGAACAAGTGTTGGAGACTTGCGGGTTCGTGCAATTATTAAAGCGAATCCAGCCAATAGTAGAACTCCATGCCCAACCGTAGACATTGTGTTCCGTCCCGGCAAGAGCTGGTGTCGTAATAAAGAAGCTACTGATAAATACTATGGATAATACAAAAAGAGGAGCGATAAGATGTTTCCTAATCATCCCTCTATCATACTCCCCTTGCAAGCGTTAGGAAACTTACTTATCCACACTATCATATGAAGTGGCCGCAGAATGAAGTGCCTCTACGATAGGATCAAGCCCTCCGGCGAGTATTTTTTCAATATTATGCCACGACTGTTTGATGCGGTGATCAGTGATGCGATCTTGAAGTACATTATATGTCCGTATCTTCTCTGATCTATCTCCAGTTCCAATCTGGTTGCGTCGTTCCTCCGCAGCGTTCTTTGCCCACGATTCCTCTTCTTGTGCACGAATTTTTGCAGAGAGGATGAGCATCGCCTTCTCACGATTACTTTTTTGGCTTCGTTCACTCTGACAACGCACCACGATCCCAGTCGGCTTGTGCGTGAGACGGACTGCAGTCTCCACCTTGTTCACATTTTGCCCTCCAGCACCACCAGAACGGGTAAACTCAATCTCAATATCCTCTAGTCTTATATCTGATCTTTCTCCTTCACGGGCAAGCGGCAAGATTGCCACAGATGCAGTGGAAGTATGGATTCTTCCCTGTTTCTCCGTCGCGGGGATACGCTGTATCCTGTGCACACCCATCTCGTAGCGAAGATCATCGTAGGCACCCTTGCCTTTTATCTCAAACACTGCTTCTTTATATCCACCCATTTCTGCAAATGATTCATCAATGATACTCACACGGTAGCCGTGTGTGTCAGCAAACTTTTGGTACATCTCTGCGAGTTCCTGCGCAAAAAGCGCCGCTTCCTCTCCACCCGCACCCGCACGCACTTCTAAGATAAGACCATCAGCTTGCACTCCTTCACCCTCCTCAGGAGCAGTAATCTCTTGCATGTGCTTATAGAGTTCCTCCTGTTCGATGCGCATACTCTTAATCTCATCGTCTGCTATCTCACGAAGACTTGCATCATCCTCTGCAACTCGCGCGAGCTCTGTAATTTTCATTTCCAGCTCATCAAAACGCGCAGCCAAATACGCCGTCTTTGCATCACTTCGAAAGCTTGATATGTCCATATACAAAAAGTGAGAAACTACTCCCTACTTTGCCGCAGTCTTGGTTTTTTTGGAAGTACGGGAAGAGACCTTGGCGAGGCGAGCACGGAACTTCTCTACACGACCAGCAGTATCCATCACCTTTTCACTACCGGTGAAGAAGGGGTGGCAAGCACTGCAAATCTCTACATTGATTTCAGGCTTGGTGGATCCGACGGTAAAAGTATTTCCACAAGAACAGGTTACTTTTGTGTCATTATAGTAGTTTGGATGTATTTCTTTTTTCACGAAGGCAAGCATACCAGCAAACTAGAGATTCTGCAAGGGGTCAATCATATTCTGCTGGATATTGGTGGCAATCTTCATCACGCTGTCGCCGTAAAAGGCATTACTCGGCTTTGACCAATTACCCCCTGCGTAGTAGCGGAGGGATGCTTCGCGCTCTGCCGCAAAAGTCTGCCGTGAGGCACCAAGCTCAGAGAGGTAGAGGGCTGAGGCCATAAAGGCATCTTCCGGCTCCCACGGGTTCGGTGGGTTATGCCCCGTTGCCGCAGCAATTTTTGTCTCATATGAAGCCCAAGTCGTGGGGATGAACTGTGACGGACCCATCGCGCCACCCCAACCATTCCCCATAGGACACGATAGCGGCATAGATTCTGGGTCAAGACCAAGCTTTTTGGTTATGCGTAGGTACACCGACTCATCATCACGCCTAGAGTTGTCACCCGGCCCTGGCATAATCGCCTTCCACTGTTTTGAGACCGGATCTCCCGGTCGGTTGCAGGTACCAATGTTTTTACCCAAATTTGTTTCTTGCGTAAGAATCGCGAGTAAGAACGCGGGACGGATACCCGTCTTTGCAGATGCGGCATTAGCAAATTCTAAGGCCTTACCAAAAGGAATTGCGCTCGAATCACGGAGAGCAAAGAGAGCGCTCCTAATATCAGAGGCTCGTTGACGGCGTTCAGTTAGCACTTTTGAATACGCAGCTTCTTGTGTCTTTGATACCGAAAGTATCTCCTGTTTATTCTGCTCGTGTATCTCTACCTCTTTTTTCTTTGACTCAATTTCCAGTTTTGCGCTTGCCTCCGTGACCTTCTTCTCTTCTAGACTCTGTTTTTCAACTTGTGTTTTTTGCTTAGTGCCACGGATCACATCCATGGAGTCACGGATATCGGTTTGCACCGTCTGAATAGAATCAACAACACCATAAAAATCAGAAAATTGCTCATTTCCGAGTAACACTTCAGGCAACGAAGATGACTCGTACTCTTGAGAGTTTTGTATAAGCCGCTTTAAGTACTCACGGCGGATCGCAAGCTCTTCTTCAAGAGTGAGAATAGTGCTCTCTTTCGTACCAATATCTTTACTGATAGTAGAAATGGCGAGACTGCGCGCCTTAATCTCCAGTTGCGCCTGCTTTATCTGCGCATTCAGAATGACAATATCACGCTCTATTGAGGCGGTCTCCTTGCGTTTATTTCTAAGTAACTCTGCTTGCACTGCAATTTCTGCTTCTACCTTTGCAAGTTCTGATTCTAGATTTTTTCTCCGTTCTTCAACAGTAAGAGCCGCTTCTCCATAGATGAGCGGTACAGAGAATGCAATTAGCACGACAAAAAGAAAAAGCAAGGGTATCCTTGAGTGAGACATTAGTTTAGTATAGCAAAAACGGCAAGAATCTACTCGCCGCTTGCTTCTGCTCCTTCCTCCTCTTGTTTACCGCGTTTTTCTACTTCGATCTGTGAGATATCCATTGCGAGAGTCTCTTCCTCCTCCTTAGCAACAGTGAGTGCAGCGACAATATCTTCCGGGTCAGCAATAGCCTTCACTCCTGTAGGGAGTGAGAGATTCTTTACCGTAATCTGACTCTCTAAGGTTTCTAAAGTACTGAGATCAACGGTAATCTCGTGAGGAAGATCCTTGGGAAGTGCTTCAACTTCCAACTCATGGAGTACCTTCACCACGATGCCACCGAGCTTTACCGCAGGAGCATCACCCTCCCAAACTAGCGGGACAGAGACATGGAGTGCCTTACCCTTCTCAATTGCGTAAAAATCAATGTGGATGAATTCGCCCGTAGAAGGGTTCTTCTCTACTTCGTGGATGAGTACATCGAGGTCGCCTGCAGGTGTTTTGAGTGTAATAATCGAGGATTCGCCTGCGGCACGGTACACCTTCTTGAAGTCAGAGAGTGCAACAAAGTACGATGCGGATTTCTCCTTGCGTCCGTAAACAACAACAGGCAAAAGTCCCTTTTTACGGCTCGTGGAGAGTGCCTTCCCATAGATATCTCTCTTTGTTGCGGTAAGTGTAATCACGGGGACAGTATACCGACTTAGTGAAATAAATCAACTATTCTCATTAGTGTTCAATCTTCGAGACTGAACAAATGCGAGATTTAATTATTATGATATCCCATTAAATAGCTTGAGGCGAGGCGAGACGGCAGATTCTATTGCCAAGACTGCGTCCCGCATAATTTTGTACGGAGCCACTTCGTCTGGATTTTCTTGCAAGGAGAGCTTTACCGCGTCGCGGAAGGCGACGCGCAGTTCTGTAGAGATGTGTACCATTGAGACCCCCGCCTTGATTGCTGCGACAAAATCCTCATCAGGCGTACCCGAGCCGCCGTGAAGTACCAAAGGTACTCCCGAAGCCTCGCGGATAGCCTTCACTCGCGGGATGTCTAAATGAGGATCCTTACTATGTTTAAGCATTCCGTGGATGTTCCCTACCGCAGGAGCAAGGAGATCTACCCCTGTCTCCTCTACAAACTGCTTCGCATCTTCTGGTGTAGTGAATGTCTCTGCGCTCTGAGCCGCTCCTTCAGGGACTTCATCAAGGAGCTTTGAAGATTTGCCAATGTAGCCAAGCTCGCCCTCTATCAAAACATCTCGCCCAGAGTTCCGTGCGTAGACAACACACTCCCTCGTCTTAGCACTATTCTCCGCAAAAGAGAGTTCTGCACCATCAAAAATAACCGAATCAAATCCAGCATCAATCGCCTCCTTTACTCGATCAACAGAATAAGTATGGTCTGCGTTTAGAAAAATAGGGTGCTCATACTCGCTCCGGAGACTCTGCACGAGCGCCACCACTTGTCGTATACCAATAAAATCCCGTTCGCCTTCAGAGACGCCAATCACCACAGGAAGCTTGAGTGCACGGGCGGCATTACAGACTCCGTGGAGTCCTTCAATGTTTGAGATATTAAAGTGACCCAGCGCAACGCCACGCGCCTCCGCATCAGCGATGCTTTCTCGTAAGCTCATCATGGAACTATTCTAGCACAAGGTGTTCTCGTGATATAATCCTGAAATGAAGCAATATGATTTCATCGCAATTGGTGACATCGTCGTAGATGCCTTTATCCGTCTGATCCAAGCAAATATCTACTCCAAGGAGGGTGTAGAACAGCTCTGTCTCGTGAATGGCTCTAAAATTCCCTACGAATCAGTTACCGTCATCCCCTCTGTTGGGAATAGTCCCAATGCCGCTGTTGCGGCGGCGCGACTCGGCCTCTCCACAGCACTTGTCACCGATCTCGGTACTGATGATAACGGAAGACTTTGTCTTAACTCTCTTATAGAAGAAGGGGTAGAGACTCCCTTTGTGCACTCCCATGAAGGAAAGCAGACAAACTACCACTATGTGCTCTGGTTCAAAGACGAGCGCACCATCCTCATTAAACATGAGGAGTATCCATACACTTTTCCGAATATCGGATCTCCGCGTTGGGTGTACTTGAGCTCTCTGGGAGAGCATTCTTCCTCTTACCACGAAGCCATCAATAGCTACCTTGTGTCACATTCTGACATCAAGCTCGCTTTTCAGCCCGGAACCTTTCAGATAAAAATGGGGAAAGAGAAGCTGGCCGCGCTCTATGCACGAACGGAAGTATTCTTCTGCAACACCGATGAAGCACGAATTATCTTAGGCAATGGCGAACGAGATGGAATAATACTCGCACGCGCTATTGCCGCACTCGGGCCTGCAATTGCAGTAATTACTGATGGACCGCACGGCGCGTACTGCTACGATTCACATACCGGAACGGCGTTCTTTATGCCACCTTACCCTGATCCACAACCTCCCTTTGAGCGTACTGGCGCAGGGGATGCCTTCTCTTCTACTTTTACTGCGGCACTCGCATTAGGGAAGACTGTTGAGGAGGCACTCCGCTACGCTCCTATTAATTCCATGTCAGTTGTTCAGAAAATCGGTGCGCAAGAAGGCTTGCTCTCTCAATCTGAGATTGAGAGACTTTTACGCTCAGCACCGGTCGGCTTTACTCCAGAAAGACGCTAGGGTATGAAGGTGTGGCAGAAAGTACTTCTCACTGTATCCATATTCTGTGTGGGGTTCCTCGTCTATTCACCACATCTCCATTACGAGTACCCGATCCATGTTGACGAATGGCATCACCTCTCGCAAGCACTCCGTATGGGTAATGGCTCCTACACGCTCTCTTTCCAAAGTGCTGAGCTTGGATTCCATATATTTCTTTTTCTCGTAAGTACCGTGACGGACATAGTGACGGCATATCGTTTTCTCCCCGCTATTGCGGCAATGATTGGAGCATTCATAATCTTTTTTCTTAGCTACCGCATCAGTGCATCGTTCTGGACTGGACTCGCGACACTCTTTTTTTTCGCGACAATCAAATCAAATGTAAATGTAACCGGGTTATGGTTTTTCACCCCACTCTCGTTCGCAATTCCTCTCATTTATGCATATCTCTATTGCTTCTACCGCGCGGTTGAAGAGAAGAGCCTTAAGCACTTACGCATCGGCATTATTCTTTTTGCCTTACTCATACCCATTCATGCCGTCTCTGCACTCATGAGCCTTCCCGCGCTATGTGTGTACGCACTACTACGACATGAACAGTTTATGGAGTATCGTACATATGCCGGCATACTTGCAATTATATTGATTGGTGGGATTCTCTTTTTTGCCCGACTTCTTCCCGGATCGTTTTTGAGCGATCTTGCACAACTTTTTTCTCTTGTACAATTCAAATACGGATGGGGCGTTGTAGAAATGGAAAACTCACCATTTGAGTTATACAGTGTTATCGGATATATCTTTGCAGTAATTGGGAGTATTGCCCTCGTTGTTCAAAAAGAGTATCGCCGTTATACACTATTTCTCCTTCTTCCCGTGACACTCATTATTTCTATTATTATATTTAAAGTAACGGGAATATCGTTCCTCTCTCCCTATCAGAGAAACTTATACTACCTCACGATGAGTTTGCCGTTCTTGAGTGCGCTTGGACTCTCTTATCTCTTCTCTCTCGTGCGGAGACAAGTACTCTCTACTCCGGCTCGTATCGTTCTTGCGGGTGTCCTCATCAGTATTAGTGCAGGGTCTCTGTATGGGTACTGGAAACTCCCCGAGAAAAGTGGACTCTACTACACCATCACCGACGCAGAGTACCGTGCGCTCCGTTTCCTCCGCGAATACCCAAAAGGACTCGTGATGGCAGAAGCGCTCCCTTCAGTGTCAATATACTCACTCTCTGGGCACGAGCCGGTTGCGTCCTTAGTGTTTGATGGTAAGCGCAGTATTAATGACACATTTATGCATGGGGAAAATTGTGCAGAAAAAAGAAGTTTTCTTCACGAGAACCCTGCTGTTCGCTACATTCTTTCTGACGATCGCCTCACCTGTGGGTGGATACAGATATACGCAAAAGGAACCTATGTCTACAAAACTCAAGAATAATATCTCCATCATACTCCCCTGCCGTAATGAGGAACTTGGCATTGGACATTGTATAGAAAAGATTCGCTCTGTTTGTCCGGATGCTGAGATTCTTATTGTAGATAATAATAGCAATGATCGGAGTGCGCACATCGCGCGTATGTGCGGAGCACGCGTGGTACTAGAGGAGTGCATCGGCTACGGGGCCGCATGCCGAAAAGGCTTTTCATCTGCGCAAGGTACATTGCTGGTGCTTGCAGACGCAGACAACAGTTATGCGCTTACCGAGATTCCCGCACTCATTACAGAACTCTCAGATATTGATATGGTAGTCGGAGAGCGAATACTGCATCAGCGGGATGCGATGCCGTTCATGCACCGTTTTTGTGGAAATCCATTCTTTTCTCTACTCCTCCGTACCCTCTTCCGTGTCCCCATAACAGATACGCAATCCGGCTTCATCGCAATAAAGAAAGACGCTTTTAAAAAGCTTGGTTGTACAAGCACAGGAATGGAATTTATTTCTGAACTATACATCAAAGCAAGCCGTGCAAAACTTTCTATTTCACACTATCCTACTACATACAAAAGGCGTCTTGGGGTCTCAAAATTGCGTACCATCACGGATGGATTTCGTCATTTATGGCTAATTGGTACATTGATATTCCATTAGTATATGCGCATCGCCATCTTCCATAATTATCTCGACAATATTGGAGGAGCAGAGAAGGTGAGCCTTTTATTCGCGCGTGAACTTGGAGCGGATATCTATACGACAAACATAGATACGGAAAAGATTCATCGGATGGGCTTTGATACTAAGAATATCTTTTCCATCGGACATGTCCCAACAAATGCACCTCTGCGACAAGAGGCAACTGCGTATCACTTTCGTCGCCTCTCGCTTAATCATCGCTATGATATGCACATCATTGCTGGAGACTGGGCGATTGGCGCAGCACTGCACAATCGTCCCATACTCTGGTATGTATTCTCTCCTGCGCGAGAGCTCTGGGATCTCTATGAAGAAACGAGAGCGAACACGGTCCCTTTCCTTACGCGCCCACTCTATGATTGGTGGGTACAGAGAAATCGGGCAAAGAACCTCTCACTTCTGTCGCACATGGATGGAATTATTGCAACATCAGAGACGGTGCAGGCGCGTATCAAGAAATTCTTTCACTACGAAGCACCGATCATCTATCCACCCATTGACACATCGCTCTATCATAATGATGGCGACCATGGGTATTGGCTTTCTGTTAATCGACTTATCGGACATAAGCGTGTTGATGTACAGGTAGAAGCCTTTCGACAGATGCCCGAAGAACAATTACTTATCGTGGGGAGTTACGAGCAATCTCTTCACTTTAGAAAGTATGCATCGCGCATACGACATTCACTTCCCGCAAACATACAAATTAAGAGCTGGATAGATGATGAGACGCTCCGCAAGCTCTACGCGCGCTGCCGCGGATTTATTACCACTTCACATAATGAAGATTTTGGACTCACGGTACTTGAGGCAATGGCGAGCGGAAAACCAGTGATCGCCAGCGATGAGGGAGGCTACCGGGAGACAGTCATAGATGGTACAGGTATACGCATTGCGCCAGTTACACAACAGAATCTCATCTGTGCGATTAGAGAGCTCGCAGGAAAAACACATCTATTCAAAGACGCTGCACAGAAGCGCGCAGATGAATTCAATTATCCTCGTGCGGTGAAGTCATTATCACAAGAGTGTGCGCGCATTAGCGATCATTATCTGCATCTGAAAAACAAGTGAAGCTCGTTGCGTCAGGTGATAAAAAAGGATCGTGTGCTATATATTTTCTCCAGTGTTTTCTCATATACGCAGAATCTTCTTTCGGAACCCCCATAGGTCGTGATGCTGATTCGTGATGAATAAGGTTTGCGTATGGGGTGGCGAGTATAGAATACTTACATTCATACAGACGAAGGCAGTAATCAACATCATTAAATGCAACAGAGAGCTGTTCATTAAAGCCATTAATGCGACTCCAGAGATCTCGTTTAGTAAGAAGACAAGCACCGGTAACTGCAAGAAATTCGCGTGTAATTTGTGTTGTGTACAAATCCTCTGCCAACCGCGGAGGAGTGCCACGATATGCATTATGCGCGACAATCGTTGGGCCTAGACCCATTAGGACTCCAAAATGTTGAATTCTTCCATCTGGATACCAAAGCTTCGCGCCAACTGCCCCTACATGAGGACGCAGTCCCTGTTCAACAAGCGCATGGAGCCATTCAGCATCTGTGATGATTGTATCATCATTAAGAAAGAGTATGAGCTCCCCGTCTCCCGATTGCGCTCCGCGATTAGCCATTGTAGAAAAATTGAAGATTCCATTATAAGCAACCTCTCGCACAGTATCAGGGTAATACTTCGAGAGATACCGCTGTATGGCAGAAGTGCCGTTATGATTCACCACAGAGACAGAATAGTTCTGATACCTCGTTCGTTTAAAGAGACTCTCGAGACAAGTAGTAAGGAGCCCCGCATCTCGGCTCGCAATGACAATATCTACCCGCGGCTCTCTTGAGATTGCATACCGAATATCAACTCGGCAAGAAGTCTCTGAATGGAGAGAGACTTTCGCTGTTTCTCCACTTCTAGCAATATCCGCCTTGACCGCACGAAGAATGTTCTGTAACGCATACGGTTTAGTCCCTATGGCAAAAGCCGTAGAATTCGGGTGTGCGCGCCAAAGGTAGAGTGGGAGTGGTATGTGCACAATATGTGAACAAAGTGGACGAATACGAAGTAAAAAATCATGATCCTGTGCTCCATCACATTCTGAAGACAGACCTCCTACGCGGCGTACGATAGTAGTACGCACCACAGTGAGATGCGAAATATAGTTAATGGAGCGAAGCATCTCTGGAGACCAGCCTGGTTTCTGGACAACATGACGAACAGTTCCCCCATCATCACTCGATACAATTTCATCACTGTAGAGAATGTCTGCTTCTTGAGTGCGGAGTATACGGGCATATTCCTCCAGCGCGTGAGGAGCAAGAAGGTCGTCTTGATCCATAAATGCAATATAATCCCCTCTGACATTCTTGATTGCTTCATTTGTATTCCCTGATATACCCAGATTTTTCTCCAACATCACAGCAGTGACACGCGGATTGCGTCGCACAGCCATAGTAATTACATCTTGCGCCTCTTCTGACACCTCCGAGCACGCAAGACAAAGTTCCCAATTACTGTATGTTTGCCAAAAGACAGAATTCAGAGCCTCTCGTAGATGTCTCGTCTCTGGGCGCCATACAGGAATAACGATACTGAATAGCGGTCCCATCCGCTGCGGTACAATAGATTGTGTGGTGAAAGAAGCAGGGACTGCAGGCAATAAAGATTCTTTGCCTGTTAAGTCGGGAATTAAATGAGAGAGTGCCATAAGAGCGATGGAAGGAGAAAAGAAATCTTTAATGTATTGAAGTCCTTCCATTGAATATCTTTTAAAGAGATGCTCATCGGTGTATACAGAATAAACCAAAGAAGCGATACTTTCTGCATCTTCTCCAATAAGACAGGGTAGAGGTTCTGGGAAGCCCTCAGCAGCAATAGGAGTTGCGACAACGGGAACGCCGAATGATAAAGATTCTACCACCTTGACTTTTGCCCCAGCACCGAAGCGGAGCGGAGCGAGTGATACACGAGCATTTTTATAGAGGTCTGCGAGCTCTGTATCACTTGGATGATGGACGAATTCAACGGTATCTATCTCCTTTGTCGCGAACAAAGGGATGAATGAGCCAGCAATAACAATACGAGTAGATGGGAGAAGGCGTCTAATACACGGAATAATCTCTTCCCGCAGCCAAACGAGTGCATCACAATTTGGCTGATGCAGAAATCCTCCTACAAAGAGGATAGAATCCCCTGACGCAACCTCGGGTAATGGATGAGATGCTGATGTAGAAATAATGTGGTTAGGAATAACAGAAACAGGCAGAGAAGCGGGCACGCGAGCACATATATATTTCTGCTCAAAGCTTGAATGGGTCGCGATTCCTTGTGCAAACAAAAAAGCTTCCTCCTCGTTTGAGAGTACTTGAGCATATAGATCCCGAGAACTTTCTAATGTTCTATGTGTCCGCAACGATTCTACATCAGCTACACAGAGAATAAATTTTGCATTCGTGTAAGGACGAAGTCTTGGCGCAAGATCAGACATCACTACGGAACGGAAAAAGAGTATCGTGTGGACACTGTGTCCGTGTAGTTTAATCCACACAGGTAGAGACAGAGGATGGAGGACCTCTACATCAAGCGACGCGAGAGAAGTATCAAGGATATCTTGACACCCGTACTTCCACGGAACAAATTTCACAATACACCCGAGTGAAGTAAGAAGAGTAAGATATTGGTAGGTACACCTTGATCCAGCATCTTCCTCTGGATGTGGCATACGATGGTCAACAACAAGAATGATTGGCGCCTTGCGTTGATTTTCCACCCCCATAGTACGCAGTTGATTTGTTGTAGAGAACGAGGGCAGTATTCTTTTCCATTTTTCAACAAAAAGATCTCTCCTCTGCCGAGTCAGAGATTCTATACGAGAAAGTCCCTCTGCGCCGTAAGAAGTATTACTCCAGTGGACTACTTTTGACTGAGGTTGGTAGAGTACATGATATCCTTGAGAAATTGCGGTAAGAGCAAGATCAGCATCTTCGTAGTATGCGGGGAAAAATCGCACATCGTAGCCACCAACCAAATCCCAAAAACTCTTTCTGATACAAAGTGCGGCTCCGGAGATGTAATCAACGGGGCGACTGTAACGATATTCTGAAGTGAATCGCGTACCACCGTTACCATATTGAGCAGTACGACCATCAGAAAAAATCCTTCCTCCGGCTTCTTGAATTGAGCCATTGGGCCATAAGAACATAGGCCCAGAGATTACCGCGTCCTTTCTTTGCTCTAAGATTGTAATGAGTGGAGCAAGCCACCCAGGCTGTGGCACAGTGTCATTGTTAAGTTGAATAAGGTACACACCTCGCGCATGCGATGCGCCCTCATTTGCGCTCAATAGATATCCAAGACTTTTTTCATGTCTTATAACAGTGATGTTTTGTATGCGGGAGAGTTCTATTTCTGTCTCATCAGATGAACCATCATCAACAATAATTAATTCGTAGGGAATATCGTTTGTATGAACACGCAAGGCGTTGAGACAGAGTAGGGTTGAATCCCATTGATTGTTACAGCAGATTACAATACTCACGAGCGGATCGGAGTATGTAGGAAAATGAATAGATTTCTCCATAGGCGGCATCACAACTCGAAGAAATAGAGGATCGAATGAAAGACGAGCGCGTTGCTCTTTCTCAAAGGAGAGAATATCGTAAGCATCCTGAAACATAGCACGCAGTCCATAGTGAAAAAAGATTTTAATACTCCTCTTAATGCGATGAGGACGAGCAAAAAGTATAAACGGATACCATAAGAAAACAGAGAAGGTTTTTTGCGTTAGATCTGCAATCCTGAATACCCGCGAATATATATTGTGAATGACATTTTTCATGACATTATGGACACGCAGAAAGAATTTCACGATAACGAGTAATCGCGTAGGATGGATCTCCATCAAAAAGAATCTCTCCTCTTTCAAGTAAGAGCACTCGGTTCATCATCCTTTCTACTGATTCCAGATTATGTGTAGCTAAAATAACAGTACGATGAGCAAGTGCCTCATTCTCCAACCAATTGAGTGCTCTGGTTCTAAACATTTCATCAGTGCCAACATCCAGAGCCTCATCCAGAAGAAGTATTTCCGGACGAGTTTCCATAATAATTTCTTTCATACACGAGAAGCCAAGACGCGTGTACATACCAGATGAGAATTGCGCCACATATACTTCGTCATAGCCATGAAGACCAGAAAAATTAACAATATTACTATAAAGTAGAGGGATTCTGGCGCGAGGGACACCAAAGATCTGTGCAACGAGAAAAACATTTTGGCGCATTGAGAGATCGGGAGAGAGAGCAAATGAATAACCAGAGACATAAAGAGAGTTTCCACGAACCAGAAGTTGTCCCTTATTAGGGGTATAGACACCAGCGATAGTTTTAAGTAGTGTACTCTTTCCGGAACCATTGCGACCAATAATAGCGAGCTTTTCACCTGCCTGAATACGACAAGCATTGACAGTAAGAGCAGTCTTTTTATCCCATCTCTTTCGATGTAAGAAAGTTCTAAGCAGACTAGTGTCCCCCTTACGGAGAGTAAACTCTTTTATTAGAGTATCTATCTCGATGACGGAGTCTGCAGGATTAGACATATTCAATAGCACGAGAATTCAAGAAGTAGTAGAAAGATCCTGCTACACATAGAGAGGTGAAGATGAGTAAACTTGTGTGAACAAGGAGCGGGACTATATTTTCTCTCGAAGAAAAGAGAAGCGTGCGAGATAGGGTAAGAAACGGGTACAGTGGATTTATAAAAGCAATTGAACGAGGAATAATATCTGCGTAAAAGATTGGCGTTCCAATAAAAAGAATTTGTAGAGCAAAACGGACAACATTTGTGGTATCCGCGATAAGCGCACCCATAATTGAGAGGGAGTAAACATTCGCAATAAGAAAAAGAGACATACACACAGTAAGAGAAAGGTACCAAAGAATACCAAAGAGAGAAATGTCGTTTATATACATCAGTACGATAAGAAGGATTACTTCAAACATATGGGCGTAGAGCTGACGAAGGACAAGAGAGATGGAAAGAACGGGAATGGATAGACGCATACCTGTCAAAAGATGGCGATATCCACGAATCAATCCTGGCGCCTCAACGATGACTGTTGAGAAAAAATTGTAAATAATCAAACCAGAAAAAAGGTATACCGCATAATGAGTTATGCGTGCACCTTCACTAGTGTTAAATATAGAAAAGATGATTAAGAAAAGCGCTATCGGATCAAGGAGATACCATAGTATACCTAATACTGACTGCTCATTGCGGAGTAAGAATGACGAGTAAGAAAGTGCTCTCACTTGCTGTATTCCGAGCCGCAATTGTGTTTTATCCATCCAGCCTATTGTACCTACTTTCGCGTTCGGGACAATAAAGATTGCGCAGCTCGTATAATTCCCGCCTCGTCAAGTCCATACTCCTTTAAAAGCTCTGGTGAAGTACCAGATTGCCCAAATACATCTTTTACCGCAACCATCTCTATTATCGTTGGG
>CAZNKH010000001.1:55153-62600 GCA_964574105.1 uncultured Candidatus Saccharibacteria bacterium
GAGAGTAGTTCAGCGATCGCACTACCCAGTCCTCCAGAAGCTTGATGCTCCTCAACAGTCACCACCCCGCGTGCGTTTTTTACTGTATCCAAGATTGTTTTCGTGTCTAAGGGTTTTACTGAAGAAACATTCACCACTGTGACAGAGATCCCCTCTTTGGCAAGAGTGTGTGCAGCGCGAAGTGTGTAATATACAAGCGCTCCCATAGCAAAAAAGACCAGTTCAGAGGCTCCTCCGCCAAAGAGTACAGAAGCTTTCCCAATTTCAAACGGTGTATCTTCGCTCGTAATAATGGGACTCTTTTCTCGTGTGAGACGAATGTAGACAGGGCCGGAGTGTTTTGCGGCGGCAAGCGTTGCCTTGCGTGCTTCTATTGCATCAGCAGGCACAAGTACCGTCATTCGTGGCAGCACTCTGGTAAGTGCAATATCCTCCAAGGCCTGATGTGTACCACCATCAGGGCCAACGGAGATACCAGCATGAGACCCAACAATCTTTACATTTTGATTGTTATAGCAGATTGTTGTCCGTATCTGCTCCCAATTCCTTCCCGGAGAGAACATTGCGTATGATGTGATGAATGGGATCTTCCCCATCGCCGCCATTCCTGAAGCAACAGAGGCCATATTCTGTTCTCCAATCCCCATCTCAATAAAGCGGTATGGAAACTGTGAAGCAAAGATGTGTGTCATAGTAGATTCTTTTAAATCAGCGCAAAGCGCAACAACACGCTCATCTTCTTTTCCTGCCAGCAGGAGCCCTTCTCCATAGCCCTTACGGATTGATTCTTGAATGACGCCCACATCAAAAAGACTGGGATTTAATTTCTGTTCAGTATTAAGAAGATTCTCATTCATAATCACTCTGTATCCTCCCGTTTAAACTGCGTAATTCGGCAAGTGCCCGCGTTGCCTCTTCTCTTTCCGGAGGTTTGCCATGCCACGAGTACTCTCTCTCAAACTCTGGCACTCCTTTCCCAGGGATAGTGTAGGCAATAATGAGCGTCGGCTTTCCAAATACTGCTTTCGCCTGTTCAATCGCGGCATCAATGTCGCTGAAATCGTGCCCACTTACCTCAATCACATGCCAGTTGAATGCCTCCCATTTATCTTTGAGCGGATCTAAAGTCATTACTTCTTCTGTATAGCCATCTATTTGAATATAGTTTCGGTCAATGATTGCGATTACATTGTGGAGTCCTTCGCGTGCCCCAAGTTGTGCCGCTTCCCAGACCTGCCCGCACTCCTGTTCACCATCTGACATCAATGCGTAAAAATAGTGACGAGAAACTCTTCCCTTATCTATACGATCTGCGAGAGCCATTCCAATAGCTTGAGAGAGCCCAGAGCCCAGAGGACCAGAGCTTGTTTCTAATCCAGGGAGCCACTCTCGGTGTGGGTGTCCTTGCAAGCGTGACTTAAACTTACGGAGTGTCTTTAGCTCTTCAATTGAAAAGTAACCTGCATGTGCCATTGTGGCATAGAGCACTGGGGCAATATGTCCATTTGAAAGAATGAGGCGATCTCGCTCACTCCAAAAAGGATTTTTTGGATCATGACGAAGTGCGTGAAAAAAAAGGTAGCTAAAGATGTCTGCCATACCCAGAGGGCCTGCGGTATGGCCTGATCCAGCTTCAAGGAGCGACTCAATGATTGAGACGCGGATTGCATTTGCCTTCTCTTCAAGAAAGCGGACTTTTTCGTCGTGTAGGTATGCCATTACGATGCAGACAAAGCGTGCTCGAGCTCCTCATACGCGTGTTCTGGATCTTTGACAGAAAAAATTGCCGACCCTACAACAAAATGTGATACTCCTGCATCTCGCAAACGCTTCAAGAGTTCCAGTTGCACGCCCCCATCAACACTTATTGTAACAGAGGGGTGTGCGTCTCGCAAAATAGAAATTTTTTCAAACACGCGTTCATCGAATGGACTCCCGTAAGATCCGAGTGATGCAATGCTCATCAATTGTACATTTTTAATGCTCTCTCTGTACGGAGCAAGTACAGATATTGGTGTCTCCAATGAGAGGGCAATCCCCAATTCTGTGCGTGAGGATGAAAAAGCACTTACGAGTGATTCAAACTGACGAGTCGCTTCATAGTGAACATAAACACGGTCAACGACATCCATCCACTCACGGAGTACTCTTTCTGGCTCCTGGATCATCAAATGCACCTCTTTCCTTACGGTGCTATTGATGCCACGGAGATCATCTGGATTACTCCATGTCTCTGGTCCAGCAAAATCACCATCTGCAATATCTAACTGAACCCACGAGGCAAAGCGTTCAGCCAGAATTATTTTTTCACGGACACCGCTAAAGCTCCGCGCGATGATGGAGGGTATAATGAGTGCTTTAGAATTCATTGTCACTGGGGATCGTGCCGTCTAATTTCAATATTCTGCGCTCATGCCGCTCTTCGTGAGAAAAGTCGGTGTTCAACCAGAGTTGAACTGCCCGCTTTGCATCATCTACAGAAATAAAACGAGCACCAATAGAAAGCACATTGGCATTATTATGGGATCGTGAGAGACGAATGATATCTTCTTGATACGAATAAATGACTGCCGCACGAACCCCCTGAATACGGTTCGCACACATTGCTTCTCCCTCGCCTGAACCACCGATAACAATCCCGCGAGATTCTTCGGGGTTACTTCCAACCCGCTTGGCAACAATTGCTACTACATCAGGATAGTCATTCTCTGGATTAAGTTCAAAGAAGCCTTCATCATTTACTGTATACCCCATTGTTTTGAGATGCTCCTTTAGCTCGCGCTTGAGTTCAAATCCTGCATGATCTGCTGCGATAAAAATTTGCATGGTATCTATGAGAATAGTGTTTGTGTGTAGCTCCCCGCCCGTATCACATAATCAATAAGTGCCGTGGTGTACTCCATCTCATTGTTGTACCATATCAATTTTTCTTTTGCGAATGTCATGTATGTAGTGCCATAAGTTATGAAGATATTGTATCACCTTGAGAGAAAAAACTCCGCTCGCTCACCTGTTGAAGGACCGATGCAAAAATCAGTCACTCAACAGACGATCGAAGTGTTCATTTTTTTGTCAGAGGATCCGATTCTTTTTTCCAAGTAAAAATAAAAAAGAAAGAGCCCCCGCACTTCGCGCGGGGGCTCAAGGTTCAGAACTTCCGAGACGCAGTCACACCCAGAGCAGAACGGCGGACAATGTCCCAACAGTAGCCGATGTCGAGGCCATCGGCATCGAAATGGCCGACGCGCACGCAGTAGCCGCACGAGTCAACGGAACTGGTACGAACATAGAAGTCCTCGAGCAAGTAGATGTCGCGGACGGCCTTGTAGGTCGTCAGCGCCCAGGTAGCCTCGGCAACATTGGGAATCATCATCGGCTCGGTGACCAGTGCCTGTTGATCCAGCCATGTCTTGTTGAGAGAGTCCTCAACCGGTTCCTTGCGGAGTGCAATCCAGCACAGCGCCTCAACCTTGTCACTGCGGGCGAACTTTTCGTTTGCCTCGTCGTACCATCCGCTGTCGTCCTGATCCGGCCCCTTCGAACAGAAGAAGTCGGTGTGAACAGTCCGGATATCGAGCATGCTCATCGCGGTCGGCGGACCGGCCACGAGCATCATACCGTTGTCTCGAAGGGCTTCGAGCATCGCCTGATTCGGGAGATTCTTGCCAAGCTCGATGAGCTGTCTCTCGGTGTAGGAGAGACCGCGGGAAGCGGCGATCTCCTCGGCCGAGATGAAGTCCTTGCCCATAATCGAGCGAGCCAGAGTGTAGTCCGGCAATCTTGATGTGAACCGAGCTAGCCCGGCCACGATGTAGGATTGGAACTCACCGCCGCGCTCTATGAGCCGCTGCAGTCCGTCCTTGTCAGGGTTGATATCTTTGAGTGCGCGATCGCTCGCATCCTCGACGAAGCGCTTGAACTGCTTTGACTGGTTTGACGTGATCGATTGTGTCGTCATCGCCTTGTCCTTTCTATTGCTGAATTGCCCGAAGCGCTCGGGTGAACGACTAACCTCAACTGAGGCAAGTATTTTAGAGACCATAAGTCGATCCACAAAATACTTGCCTCAGTTCTGAACTCTGAATTGAAAAGAACTTACTTTATTAATCTATCACAAATGATATAATATGTCAAGCACTACCAGCAGACCGCTTATGAGCTTGTTGACATCGGCGTTACTGCGCTCTCCGTATTTTCTATAGTGTCGCTTGAAGTCTTC
This sequence comes from uncultured Candidatus Saccharibacteria bacterium, assembly GCA_964574105.1. Classification (GTDB taxonomy): domain Bacteria; phylum Patescibacteriota; class Minisyncoccia; order Phycocordibacterales; family UBA9988; genus UBA9988. Next base: position 59,373 of record CAZNKH010000001.1, read on the forward strand.
GTATCCTGTATGGCCATTCCGGCGAGCTTTACATGCTCAATTAATGTATGGGTGTAGCCGCTCTCGTTGTCATACCATGCAAGCACCTTTACTAGATTCTCAATCACTCGAGTGAATGAGAGGTCAACCACAGATGCGTAGGGAGTGCCAACAATATCGGAAGAGACAAACTGTTCATTAGTAATTGCTAAGAGCTTCTTCCAACGATCTTCTCCCGCCGCGCGAGTGAGAATCGCATTCACTTCATCTTTTGTTGTCTCACGAGAAGCAATGAATGTAATATCAGCAATAGAGCCAACAATCACTGGCACACGAAGCGCAATTCCATCAAACTTACCTTTCAAATCTGTGACCGCCTCAGTAACCGAAATCGCGGCGCCCGTTGAAGAAGGAACTATGTTCTGCGCCGCGGCTCTTCCCCGCCGCCAATCTTTTGCATCTGGAGCATCAACCAGCTTCTGTGTTGCCGTGTATCCGTGTACGGTGTTGAGCATTGCTCGCTCTATTCCAATCCCCTCATTGAGTATCTGCATCACTGGGCTCGCAGCATTGGTGGTGCAGGAGGCATTAGAGCTGATGGTGCAAGTCTTGAGTGCCTCTTCGTTGATGCCAAGGAGTACTGTTGTCCCCATTACTGTGCCGGTAGGATCGTCCTTTGCCGGAGCTGAGATGACGACACGCTTTGCGCCAGCGGTAATGTGCGCATTGGCTTTGTCATAACGCTCAAAGAGTCCAGTACACTCCACAACAACATCGATGCTGTGCTCTCGCCATGGCAATCTTTCTGGATCTTTTTCTTGCACAAAGATAATATCTTTCTGTCCTACATAGAGATGCCCATCTCGTACTGCTACCTCGAACGACGCTCTGCCGTAGGCCGTGTCGTAGCGCAGTAGGTACGCGAGATTCTCTAAATCACCCAGATCATTTATGGCGACTATCTCCAGAGCTGGATTATTATAGGCAAGGCGAACAAAGGCTCTCCCAATACGTCCAAAGCCGTTTATCGCCACACGGATACGACGCTCTGCTTCCATCGTCATTAGTATACAACATTAGAGAGAATCAACCTCTCTAACTGTGTATTGTTAAACACTCGGTATTTAATCACTGAGAAAAAAGATGAGATAGCGTGTATGAAGAGCTCATGTAATGAGCTTGCGGAGTATATGTGCAAACAGTATTGGATTGGCCCGACCACCACTTGCCTTGATCCCCTCCCCTACAAGGCGTTGGAATACCGCTTCTTTCCCACTCTTAAATTGAGCTACTATATCAGGACTCGCGGTAATGACTGCCTGCGCGAGATCAGTAAGTACTTGCTCATCACTCTCCTGCATTAATCCGTATGTTTTAGCAAGCTCTTGCGGCGCAGCATTCTCTGTAATCATATGCCTCAGTACCTCTTTTGCACCACGGGAAGAAAGCTCTCCGCGCGAGAGCATCCGTACTAATCCAGCAAAATGCGTCGCATCAGGAAAGCTCATTTGAGGATTCGTCTTTCGTATTCCTGCGAGATCAGAGCTGATGTAATTTGAAGCGAGTGAGAGAAGTGTGTTATCTGCAACACCTAGAACGGCGCTTACTGCATCAAAGTATGACCCATACTCTGTATTCATTACATACATTTCGGCATCCTCTGCTTTGATACCGAGAGCGAGAAGACGCTCACGCCTCTGCGAGGGAAGTTCTGGTAAAGTATCTGCCAGATGCTGAAACTCTGGCACTCTTGATATGATTAATTTTGGTAAATCAGGATCAGGAAAGTAACGATAATCATGAGAGGATTCCTTGCTCCGCTGTGAAAAAGTAATGCCCTTCACCTCATCAAAACCGCGCGTCTCTTGCATAATGATCTCTCCCGCCTCAAGTGTTTTGATCTGCCGTTCCACTTCAAAGAGAATAGCGCGTTCAACAGAACGAAATGAGTTTAAGTTTTTTATTTCTACCTTTGTGCCAAATTCTTTTGCACCAGGATGAGCAACACTCACATTTGCCTCAACGCGCATCTCTCCCTTCTCCATATTTGCGTCTGATGCGCCAAGTGTACGCAGAAGGAGTTGTAATTCTCGTGCGAAGAGAAATGCCTCTTGTGCACTTGTGATTACCGGCTCTGTGACCAGCTCCATGAGTGGGACCCCTGCGCGATTAAAATCTACTAAACTTCTCCCTTCTCCACCCTCATGCGAAGAGCGCGCCGTATCCTCCTCTAAATGTATACGGGTAAGCGCTACGCCATGTAGAGAACCACCCGAGACGAGCGGATACTGGTACTGACTCAATTGGTAACCCTTGGGGATGTCAGGGTAGAAATAATTCTTACGATCAAATTCAGTATAGTCTGCAATCGTTCCTCCGACAGCATAACCGACACGAAGCACTTGACGAACCGCCTCCTTGTTGATAACCGGGAGTGTCCCGGGGTGCCCTATGCAGACAGGACAGATGTTCACATTTGGTCGTGCTTCGTCTGGATCATTCTTAGACGAGCAAAACATCTTTGTCACCGTTTTAAGCTCGGCGTGAATTTCCAGACCGATGGTAGGGATATAGTTCATGGGAAGCGATTATAGCACATTAGGGTGTTGTTGTTTCCCCCGGTGCTGACTCTGGTATAGGGGTAACTTCTGGAGTGGGCTCCGAGACAGGATCTGGAGTTGGGGCAGGCTCTGGAGTGGGTTCATCTGACGGAGAGCCTGGTTCTGGGTCCGTTACCGGCGAAGTCTCTTCTGTGGCATCAGAGGGAGGTGTTATTCCAGTACCAGTCCCTTCCTCCGCCGGAGGAGTACTTGTGTCGCTTGGAGGAGGAGTAGATTGTCCATCATCCGAGGAGCCGGAAGAGGTATCGGACGAGGTGTTACCGCACTCACCTGGGCTTGTCTTAACTGATCCGTTACTGATTCGCAGACAGTACGGTGCTCCACTCACCTCATCATACAGAGTGACCCCGATGCGATTTTCTGGTGAACCGAGCGTTGCCGAACCTTTAACCTTTAGATCCTCTGCAACGATTGAACCATCCTCATCAATACTCCACTTACCGGAGAAGCTTTGTATCGCCTTCACATTCAAGATTGGATAATTGTCAAAGTCAACCGGCCCCATCGCGCGGATAGACCCTGTGCTTTCATTTAAGGTCCAAAGATTTGCGAGCACCTCTCCCGCCTTGATCTCAGGATCAATCTTGTAGTACGAGAGGTTGATCAAGACCTTAATCATCCCCACACC
>CAZNKH010000002.1:0-733 GCA_964574105.1 uncultured Candidatus Saccharibacteria bacterium
GGCGAGTTTTGTATGTGAGCACAATACTCCTCCTCTATGGTGCGGCCATGCTGACATACGCGTTCTCTGTGTACACCTTTACACTCCCACGGCGCGGTATCATCTTTTTTTCATTTGCTTACGCATCTGCTCTTCTCATGTGGGTGTGTTGGTACATAATCAAGCGCTTTGATCTACGAGAAACAATTGACTGGATGAGCGGTGTGCAAATTGCACTTGATATTATTCTCATCACTCTTGTTGCGCTCGTGAGTGAAGAGCCACTGATGTTCCTCTTTATGCTTGTACCCATTGTTTCTTCTTCACTCCTCTGGGAGAGCCGTGCTCCTGCTATCACCGCGCTCCTCGCACTTACTCCTACCCTCATCTATGTTACTTATGCTGATACGATAGTGGCCTATACACGCGCGTGGGGACTCTTTTTTGATATCTCTGTGCGCCTGCCGGTTTTTACTCTTGCAGCAATCCTTACCGGTGTAACGGTGACACTCACTGTACTTGCCATACGCGTGGGCGGCGTCGCGCATGAACGCGCTCTCCTCTTAGAGGCCTTACAGAATCCGAATATACGACCAAGCCCTCCACAACAAGAGAAAGTAATCATCGTCGATGACGCATCAAAGCGGCTCATTCAAGCAAAGGAGTTTGAGGTTGAGAAAGCGAACGAGCGCCTCGCGACACTCGCACGAGCAAAATCTGACTTTGTCACAGTAGCAACACACCAACTCAGCAC
>CAZNKH010000002.1:743-13500 GCA_964574105.1 uncultured Candidatus Saccharibacteria bacterium
CGCTTGAAGTTATCCGTTGGTCCCTATATATTCTAATTAAAAAGAATTTTGTTGAAATGAATCCGGAGCAAGTTTCAGTACTAGAGAAAGGATTAGTGAACACAGAACGGATGATCCGCATTGTAAATGACATTCTCAACCTCGATAAAATTGATAATGATCAACTTAAGATGGTGATTGCTTCTGGAGATCTGAACGCAATCATTGAGGGAGCGATTGCTGACCTCACACAACAAGCGGCGATAAAAGAAGTTCGCATTGAGTATACAAAATCGGATATGGCACTCCCTCCTCTCCCAATGGATGCAGATAAAATCCGTATGGCAATGGATAACCTGATTGATAATGCTGTGAAGTACTCAAAAGACGGAGGAGTAGTACATGTCTCTGTTGATGCACATAAGGCGACGAGCTCAAGTAATCCCATTGTCATCGTCTCTGTGAGTGATGATGGTATTGGAATTCCAGAGTCAGATAAGGGGGAGATGTTTACCAAGTTCTATCGAGCGACAAATGCTCGTCGCCAAGACCCTAATGGTAATGGTATTGGACTCTTTGTAGTAAAGAGCATCATAGAGGGGCATCACGGCAATATCTGGTACGAGAGTAAGGAGGGGGAGGGGACAAGCTTCCACTTTTCTCTCCCTGTACGGTAGACGCCTTCCCTCTCGCCTGATACAATGGAGGTACATTATAGGTTTAACAGAGATCTATGGACAGCAAATTAAAGATTCTGATTGTTGAGGATGATGAATTTCTTCGTTCACTCACCGCAAAGCGTCTTGAGAAGGAGGGCTATGTGGTCACCGTTGCCGTAGATGGCGAGAGTGCCTTAGTCACTGCCGCGCAAGAGAAGCCAAACCTCATCTTTCTTGATCTACTTCTCCCCGGGCTGGATGGCTTTGAGGTATTAGGGAAATTGAAGGCGAATGCAGAACTTAAGAGTGTGCCGGTGGTCGTCTTCTCTAACCTCGGGCAGAAAGAAGATATTGAACGGGCAAAGCAGCTCGGCGCGGACGAATTTCTCATCAAGGCCAACTTCACTCTTGACGATGTGATGTCCAAGATTAACGAGATATTAAAGAAGTAAGATTATGGCGAAGGTACGCGTAGGAGTACTGCGCGGCGGTCCAAGCGCCGAATACGAGGTATCTCTCAAGACGGGGGGTTTTGTATTAGGTAATTTACCACAAGAGAAGTACCAACCACGCGACATTCTTTTAACCAGAGGAGGCGAGTGGTATCTAGAGGGCCTCCCTGCATCACCCGAGCGATTGCGTCATTCGGTGGATGTGGTGTTTAACGCGCTTCATGGCACTTACGGTGAGGATGGGCAAGTACAGCGCTACTTAGATTCTGTTGATATTCCCTACACCGGGCCTCGCTCGCTTGCCGCGGCACTCTCTATGAATAAGGCTCTCTCAAAGGAGTACTATACGGCACATGAACTGAAGACACCACGCGGATTTACTTTTAGTGAAGAGATGCCGAGTGAAGAAATTATTCGTACCGTGTTTCAAAAAATGGGTCCACCATGGGTAGTGAAGCCGGTAGATAACGGTTCCTCGGTGGGGGTTCGTGTAGTGCGCTTCCTTAAGGATCTACCGGTAGCACTCTCTGCCGCATTTTGTGTGGCTAAATCTATTTTAGTAGAGGAGTGGATACGGGGGAAGGAAGCAACCTGTGGTGTGGTAGAAGGATACCGTGGCTACGATGTGTATCCGCTCTTCCCTATAGAGATTGTGCCACCGAAAGAGAAACCGTTCTTTGACTACGAGGCAAAGTACGGTGGAGTCTCACAAGAAATTTGCCCAGGACGCTTTGATGATTCTGTGAAGCATGCGATGCAAGATATGGCAGTGCGTGCTCATCGGGCGCTCGGTCTTTCGCACTACTCTCGTAGTGATTTTATCGTGCATCCGGCGCGCGGCATCTTTATACTTGAGACAAATAGTCTCCCCGGGCTCACCGAGGAGTCACTGGTACCTAAGGCTCTCACAGCTGCTGGTGCTCGTCACGATCACTTTTTAGACCACATTGTGAATCTTGCCTTGGCAGGGAAATAATGTAAAATTGTAAGGCCTATAAGTTAAAGGGGCCTGTAGCTTAGTTGGTAGAGCGCCGCATTTGCAATGCGGAGGTCAGCGGTTCGAATCCGCTCAGGTCCACCAAAGTTGATTTGCGTTTTTGTTTGCCTCGGCTAATGTATTCTCGCCCGCAGGAGGGGTCTGTGAAGGAATGCGGGTGAGTCTCGGTCTTCTTTTTTGAAAAAAATCGGCTACATTAGAGAAAATCCTCATATCTGTTAGTATAAAGTTGAAATTGAGACAAGTGTTATTAAGAAACCGCCTGTTTTTGTGGTGAGCAAAATCGCGAAAGCTCTTGATGTCGCAATCGAGAACTTAATAAAATAAGCATGGACTTCAAAGACCAAATCACAAAAACGGTAAAGCAAGCGATACAAGACAAAGTATTTCCTGGTTGTATCATCGGAATCATTAACAAAGACGGGGATCGTCAAATACTTCCGTTCGGAAACTTTACTTACGACCAATCTTCGCAATCCGTCAAAGAAGATACGATCTACGATACAGCGTCTATTACAAAATCAATTCCAACTGAAAGCTTGGCGATCCAACTCATTGATGAGGGTAAATTGAAATTGACAGACAAACTCATTGATTACATTCCAGAATTCAGAAATTCCGACAGAGAAAATGTTCTCATAAGACATCTGCTAACTTATACACTTGATGGCTACGGGTTTGCCTCAACTGCTGGCAAGATTGGAGTCAAATCCATGCGGGATATTACTGCTTCTGATCTTCAAAATCTTTTGCTTACCCATGATTTTGAAAAGCGTCCTGGAACAATTTTTAAATATACGAATATCCCCGTCGCGCTTCTTGGCCTAGTGATTGAGAAAATCACTGGTGACACACTCGACAATCTTGCCGAAGAACACTTCTTCAAGCCGCTTAAGATGACTCGGAGCACTTTTTATCCTGAAAAATTTTCGCTTGATGAGATAGTACCAACTGAAAGAGACGATTGGCGCGGCTTAGTGCATGGCATAGTCCACGATGAAAGTGCCTATATTTGTAAAAGAGAGGGCAAGATTGTCGGTCATGCTGGATTGTTCTCTACCGCTTCCGATATTTTGAATTTTCTCGAAGTACTTCTGCAGAAGGGCTCATTTCAGGGCAAAAAATACTTCTCTGAAAAAATTGTTGAACAAATGGGGACGAATCAAATTGCGGAGCTCAACGATTTTACTGGTCTTGGGTGGGAACTCAACCAGCCGCGATTTATGGGTGATTACTGTACACCGCACACTTTTGGCAAAACCGGTTTTACGGGGACGCTTTGTATATGCGATGTAAAGAAAGGAATTGCGTATGTGATTTTGACCAATCGTATTTTCCCGAAGCGTCCTATTGACTCGGCTTCAATAAATGCGTTTAGGAAAGCCATTGGAGAAATTATCCTCAAACCATGACCGAGTGTTAGAACAAAAAGAGAAGCTGAAGTAAAAAAAGCCCCGTCATAGTGACGGGGTAAAAATATCTCTTTCTTTTTATTGATGTGAGACGCTATCAATCTTAAGTGATTTTTTTTGAATTTCTCGTACCAGCCGAAGATCACTCTCATGCCCTCCATGCACACTTTCCACGCTTCCCGCCAATAGTCTGACGGGGTTAACGAGCGCAAGTGTACCGAGAAAATCAATCAGACGATGTTTGGCAAATTCCTGGAGCGCGAGCTCAGGCGTAAGCGAATGGCTCCATGCAATCTCGTCGTGGTGTTTCCACACTCTCAGCTTTTTTCCGAAAAGAGAAGGATAGTACGCCCAGTGAGGCATCCCTGGTGTGTAGGCCTCCATATCTTTTTTAATCTGATGGAGATCCTCTGGAATAGAGCGGAGGAGTTCATACTGCCCCAAGTCCGGGAAGTTAACCACAATCTTGATGTGCAGTCCCGGACTGGTGCTTGGTGTGAAGGCGCTCATACCACCCAGCGCATCTCGGTGAGAGAAGGCAATAGGGCATCTCGTTGTAATCCAAAGGATCTTTTGTCCCGTTTTCTCCAGTGATGAATGGATGCCATCATAAAATTCCCACGCGCGGCCAAAGTAGGGTGGCCATCCGGATCCCTCAATGATGAGTCCAAGGACTCCAAACCATCGCAGTGGCAGTATGTGTTCAATAATCTCTAGCGAGTGAGTGCCGTGCACAAGTGCAATTCTGCGTGGACGGCAAACGGCCAGAGAGCTCCCGATAGTCTTTGGTATATGATCTTCTGGCACATGCCATAGTATGGCATTGCGCTTCTCTCTCTTCGTGTCTACCTTATCGTTTGGACAGAAAATGAGTTTTGATCTTCTCCCAAATGGATCTATGCCACTGATTTTTCTTTGTTCTGTCAGTACCTTGATCTCCATACATCCCTCCTTCTGTCTAAGATCTGTCTGGGATAGTAATACCATAGCTATTCTATAGAAACAAGCCTTGTGCTAGCATAGACGATACGGGCCTATAGTATAGTGGTAACACGCATCCATGGCATGGATGAGTCGGGGGTTCGACTCCCCCTAGGTCCACCAAAGTTGATTCATTACCCTTGTGGGGCGAGAGTCGGATCGTGGACTGCATACAGCATCGCCCACTGGTAAAGAATATCTCTTAAAAAAAAGAGGCTCAGCTTTTTAGAGCTGAGCCTTAATTCTAGAGTACTGCGACCTTCTTTTCTATTTCATCGAGACTTTGACCAATCAATTTTTCATATTTCCCGCAACGACTTCCAAGCGCACAGATAATATGATTGTCTCTATGGATAAGTGAAACTTCGCACTCATTTGAACAATCGCAACAATTGAAGGTGTAAGAACCGAATTGAGTCTCGGCTCTACACTCTCTAAATCCGCCACGACCGTCTCGAGTAAGAGCAATGAACGCGGCTCCCAGAGCGCCCGAAACTCGCTGATCCGGATGGACGGCGATGTCCTGTCCGATGAGTTCGCTAAAGGCGTCAACCACACCTTCGTTAAGCGCGACAGCGCCGGTAAACATTATCGGACCATCAAGTCTTTTGGATCGGCAGACATTGCTCAAATAATTCTGAGCAAGCGCCTTGCACATTCCTTTAACGATGGCGTTCACCGGATATCCGGCCTGCTGTTTCGAAACAATGTCCGATTCAGCAAAAATGCCGCAGCGGCCTGTAATAGTGACAGCACACTTTGCAGATTGAGCGCAGGTCCCCAATTTCTCAATGGGAACCTTGAACTCTCGCGCAGCAGAAGATAAGAACGCTCCAGTACCCGCAGAACAAATGCTGTTCATGTTGAACCAATTCGGAACGCCGAGTTGATCCAGACTGATGAACTTACTATCCTGTCCGCCGATCTCTATGATCGAGCGAATTGAAGGATTGCTAAGCATACAGCCTATGACTTGACAGCTAATTTCATCCACTGCAAGCGGGGCATCGAGCAAGGCTTTTGCTAGTCTGCGACCAGATCCAGTTGTCGCGCCTCCAGCAATACTTTTGTCCGGATGTCTGCCAAGGATCTCGGTAATCACCCGTTTAATTGCATTGATGGGATCACGATTGGTGAACTGATACTCACGATCAACTATCTCGAGAGTCGCGCCGTCCAATAGAACTGCCTTGGTAGATGTACTTCCGACATCGAGTCCCAGCCAGTATCCGGTGCTTCTTGCCGAAAGGGTTTTTGCCAGGCCCTCTTTTTTGAAGCGAAGCAGATTAACCATCGCTTCCGCGCGGGTAATCAGGTTCTGCTCGCCAAACTGCTGGTCAAAGACCAAATGATTGACAGGTATCTTGTAGTCCCTTGACACTTCATCCATGAGAGCCGTGACAGTTGCCTCCGGCATACAAGGAAACGGCATGATGTGTACAACGCCGTCGAAACCTGCGAGAGCGTAGTAGATCATCCATACGACACTTTCTTTTCCGTGTCCGCCAATGGTGTGTCGCGGAAAATATTTTTCCGCAATCTCCTTTGCCCTTGTAAAAAGGACAGTGTCCACATCCGGTCGCGTCATTCTTTTGATACACCAACTCATGAGTTCAGGAAACATCCCAAGGTACGCAAACTTCATCGCCCATCTCAACCTGTGCTCTCCATCAAGTAAATGATGAAATACAAACTGGCTCAGGGGCTGGGCGTTGTGTACATATGCTCCTTGTTCTTTTAGTCGTTCAATCAAACCAAGGTTAGCGGCAGGCTCGAGAACTGTATAAATCTCTCCGCAGATGCCGATTCTGGGTTTGCCGTTGGCGGAATACGCCTGCTTCTCCATAAGCCGCAGATCAAACGCCCATAAGTCCCTCAACACTTCACGGATGAATTGCCGTTGCTGTTTCCTTGAGAAGCCGGTAGTAATCTCTTTTAGCCATCTCGTTATATTTTGAGGTTGAGCCGCCAAAATCCGAGCATCCACATCAAGCTGGCGCAGGATACTTTGGTGAACAAGACAGTATGTTTTCTGTCTACAGTCACCACAATTATCCCACTCTACTATGGTTTGATTTCCTCTCTCAAAAAGCTCTAGGATACTGCCAAGAATAATCTTGGCGGGCAGGCACATATTTTCATCCATGTGCTGTGTTCCGCGATTGATGGTCTTTCTGGTAATCGGTGGAGCAAGATTTATCTTGATATGTGTTATGCCAACCCGCTCTAGCGCCTTTTCAATAGATTTTTGCAGGAATCGTCCGTATACCCCCATGGAGGGCATCCCAATCTGAATCTGTCTCGTTTCTGCTTTTTGAGTGATCATCTTATTCCTCTTTTCGTATTGAGTTGTTAAAGAACTACACTTTATCTAATTTGACACAAGAATGGATGAATGTCAAGGATAAAAAATTAAACCCCATCCGCCTAAGAGCGGATGGGGTAGGGGTGGGAGAGGAGTCAATCCTCGTATTCTGCGGAATGAAGAAATGGTTGGAGGAGCTCTTCGCGAATATCTTCATCCAAGAATTCCCATGCATAAGGATCAACAGTCTCACGGCAGACATGGTAGCTTCCATCTTCATTCTTGACGATACTCCCTGTCTCTTCAAGATAATTTAGGTGGACTTGTGCGTAGTGGAAGCGCCCAAGACTCCTGCCTCGTCTTGGGATATGCGCCCCCGTTGTCTCGTTGATGTCCTGCAGTGTAAAATGCTGCCCATCCAACTCATCCAGGATCCTTTCAAAAAGATCCTTTGCTTCCTCTGCCTGTGTTTCCGAATATTCAACCATCTTATCCTCTCCTTTATTATAAGAACTTACTAAAAATAGTATATACTATCTTTCTTTGTTTGTCAAATAAGCATTACAGTGTATACTATTCTCTATATGCTGAAAGATTTTTTTGTGAAGGCGATGCTCAAACGACAAGGAGTGTCAGATGAACAGATTGATATGGTACTTGGGATTGTGAACAATAATCCACAACTTTTTCAAACGATTGCGACTGAGGTACAGGCAAAGGTGAGTAGTGGTATGGAACAGTCCAAGGCAATGATGGAGGTGATGAAGCTTCATGAGGAAGAGCTCCGTGCTCTCAAGCCATGAGCCCAGTTCCGTCACAAAAGTACGATGTTATTGTTGTTGGCGGCGGACCATCGGGGATGATGGCTGCCGGCTTTGCCGCCGCTCGCGGACGCCGCGTACTCCTTATAGAGAAGAATGAACGCCTAGGAGACAAACTTAAGGTTACTGGAGGTGGTCGCTGTAACATCACTAATGCGGAAGAAGATCGTGAGCGACTCTTGCGACATTACGGCATAGCAAAAGATTTTCTCTATTCTCCTTTCTCTCTGTTTGGAGTGAAAGATACCTTCACTTTTTTTGAAAAACGGGGTTTACCTCTCGTAGTACAAGAACGCAAGCGTACCTTTCCCGCCACAGAACGAGCAGAGGATGTGTTCCGTGTGCTGGAGATATTTATCCGTGAAGAGGGCGTCGTGGTGCGCACGGATAGCCGCGTTACAAAAATTCTTACCAAAGAGGGAGAGATTACCGGTGTGCAGGTGGGGAAAGAAAAATTGTGCACAGAATCACTTGTGCTCGCAACGGGAGGACTTTCTCATCCGGAGCTTGGTGCGAGCGGGGACGGCTTTGCATGGCTACGCTCACTCGGGCATCAGGTGCAGGAGCCTTCACCAGACATTGTGCCGCTTGCGGTGCGTGAGCGATGGGTTAAAGAGATCTCGGGGAGTTCACTCTCGTTTATGAAGATTACTTTCTTCTGTGACGGGGTGAAGCAGTTTAGCAAGAAGGGTAAAATCCTCTTTACTCACTTTGGTCTCTCTGGCCCGCTCATATTAAACAGTGCCAGAGAGGTAAAGAGTCTTCTCCGCTCCGGAGTTGTTACCGCGCAGATTGATGCCTACCCAGACACCGACCTTGGTCATTTAGAAAAAAATCTCATCAAGATATTTGATGCACATAAAAATAAGACGCTCAAAAATGTGTTACCAGAGATCGCGCCTCACGGACTTGCCCCTGCGCTCACGATTCTTCTTTCATCTCTCGGGCTAGATACCAAGGTGCATAGTATTACAAAAGAGTACCGTCATCGCATTGCCATACTCCTCAAAGCATTCCCGCTTACCATCACTCGGCTCATGGGTTTTGATAGAGCAGTTGTCTCTGATGGGGGAGTACTCTTAACCGAGATGGATCTTAAAACAATGCGTTCTCGCATTCATCCTAATCTCTACATCACGGGCGATCTTCTCAATATTACGCGTCCTTCCGGTGGCTTTTCACTCCAGCTCTGCTGGACCACCGGTTATATCGCAGGACAGAATGCTTAGTCTACGGTTGATTTTTAATCAATACTAGTTGATAGTGACACTACTATGTCATTACGCATCGGCATCGTTGGACTCCCCAATGTGGGCAAAAGTACACTCTTTAACGCGCTCACCCAAAAAGGTGTTCCCGCCGAGAACTATCCTTTTTGTACCATTGACCCCTCTGTTGGCATTGTGGCAGTACCCGATGGTCGGGTAGATACGCTTGCCGATTTTTCTCATTCTGCGAAGCGGATCCCTCCCGCAATAGAATTTGTAGATATTGCAGGATTGGTAAAGGGCGCCTCGGGAGGCGAGGGGCTTGGGAACAAGTTCCTATCGCATATTAGAGAGGTAGATGCCATTGCCGAGATAGTACGCGTGTTTAAGGACCCAGATATTATTCATGTGAGCGAGGAGCCCGATCCGCTTGCAGATGTGGAGACCATCAATTTAGAACTCATTCTCGCTGATATGCAGACAGTGGAGAAGCGTGTCGGCTCTATTTCGCGAGAGATGAAGCGTGGCGAGAAGAGTGCTCTGCTGGAGTATCCTGCTTTAGAAAAGATGCGCGCGGTATTGGAGGCAGGGAGTCTTGCGCGTACTGCGGAGTTAAGCGAGGCAGAACGCGTACATATCCAAAGTCTTCAGCTCCTTACCATGAAGCCTATTCTTTACATCCTCAACCATAAGGCGGGGGCTCCAGATGTAGATACGCAAAAGTTGCTCACATTTTTTTCTGACACACGGTCAAACTTTGTGCATGTTGATGCACGCATAGAGTCGGAGCTCTCTGAACTTGCCCCGGAGGAGAAAGTGAGCTTTCGCACTGAGCTCGGTGTACAGGATGATGGGGTTAACGAGCTTATTACCGAGAGTTACCGAATGTTGGGTTTGATAACTTTCTTCACCACTGGCACTGATGAGACACGCGGATGGACAATTAAGAAAGGGAGTAGTGCTCCCGAGGCGGGTGCGGCAATCCACACAGACTTTAAAGAAAAATTTATTCGTGCAGAAGTGATTGACTGGGATGACTTACTCAATGCCGGTTCATACGCTCACGCACGCGAGAAGGGACTTCTGCGCACCGAAGGTCGTGATTACATCGTACAGGACGGAGATGTTATTGAATTTAAAATATAGTTGTTGCATAATGAGGATTATTGGAGCGAGGCCTCATCTATGAATACAACAACAATCTTGAAGTGGGCACTGATCGCAGGCATTGTCGTGGTGCTCAATCTTTTCTTTAACTATTCAGTCTTTCTTGTCTACGAGGCACCACAATATGAGAATTTCTGCCCTAGTGAGCAGGTGAACATTGCTCCCACGACACAAGAGGAGTGTGTCGCCAAAGGAGGATCATGGAATGTGGACGGTGAGACAGTAAAGCCGGGCATGAGCACTCAACCAGAGCGTGTTGCCTGGTGTGATGTAACCTTTACCTGTCAAAAGCAATTCAACGACGCGCAAAAGATGTACAACCGCAATGTCTTCATTGCACTCGTCATTCTCGGTGCTGTTTCGCTCGTGGTGAGTTTCTTCATTGTAAACATTACTGCTGTCTCTCTCGGTCTCTCACTTGGTGGTGTACTTTCACTTATTGTGGGTTCTATGCGCTACTGGGATGATATGGAAGATTACTTGCGAGTCATTGTGCTCGGCTTCGCGCTTATCGCACTTATTTGGCTTGGGGTAAAGAAGATACAGGAGTAAGGGCAGTGGAATGGAAAAGTACGACCACAAAAAAGTAGAAGCACGATGGCGAGCTCGTTTTGAGTCATCGAATATCTATAAAACAGATGAGGAAACAGACTCATCAGAGAAGAGTAAGAGATGCTATGTGTTAGATATGTTCCCTTACCCTTCAGGCGACGGGCTTCATGTAGGGCACCCCAAGGGCTACATTGCAACTGATATCTATTCTCGTTTCAAAAAAATGAATGGCTATTCCGTACTTCATCCGATGGGATGGGACGCCTTTGGCCTTCCCGCCGAGAATTACGCAATCAAAAATAAGGTACATCCTCGTGTGGCGGTAGAAAAAAATATTGCGCGCTTCAAAGAGCAATTGGGGAAGCTTGGTTTTAATTACGATTGGGATTGCGAGATTAACACAACAGATCCATCGTACTATAAGTGGACACAGTGGATCTTTTTGAAACTCTTAGAAAAGGGGCTTGCCTATGAGAGTTATGAGCCCATCAACTGGTGCCCCTCTTGTCAGACAGGACTCGCGAATGAGGACTTAGAGAATGGACACTGTGAACGCTGCGGGAGTATGGCAGAGAAAAAGCCAATGCGTCAGTGGATGCTCAAGATTACTGATTACGCAGATCGTTTGTTGAAAGATTTAGACGGACTCAATTGGCCAGAGAGTATCAAGGAAAGCCAACGCAATTGGATAGGGAGGAGTGAGGGAGCACGAATCAAGTTCCAAGTCTCAAGTGCTGAATCACAAGGGGTGATGGATGGGCAAGTGATAGAGATTTTTACCACTAGACCTGACACGCTCTTTGGCGCGACTTTTATCGCAATCTCGCCAGAGTTGGGAAAGAAGTGGTTGAATGCGGGATGGCAAACTAGTGAGGAGGTGAAGAAATATATTACCGAAAGACTTACCACACGCACAACACAGAGTTACAAAGACAATCCAGAGAAGACGGGTGTATTTAGTGGAGTATATGCAACCAATCCTGCAAATAAAAAGGACATCCCGGTATGGGTAGTGAATTATGTGTTGGGTGATGTGGGTACCGGCGCTATCATGGCAGTTCCAGCACATGACGAGCGTGATTTTGAATTTGCAAAGAAGTTTAGTCTTCCGATCATTGAGGTGGTAAAAGGAGGAGATGTGAGTAGTAGAGCCTATATCGGAGAAGGAGACCTGCTAAACTCGGGTACTTTCAATGGAATTTCTAGTACTGAAGCAAGAAAGAAAATTACCGAATTTGTCAGTGGGCAGACAGCTATCACCTACCGTCTCAAGGACTGGGTTTTCTCGCGTCAACGCTACTGGGGTGAGCCAATACCAATTGTACATTGCCAAAAATGCGGTATTATCCCGGTCCCAGAGAAAGACTTACCCGTAAGACTCCCTGAAGTGGAGCATTATGAACCAACCGGAACGGGAGAGTCACCACTTGCAGGGATTACTGAGTGGGTCAACACTACCTGTCCATATTGTGGTGGTCCGGCAACCCGTGAGACAAACACTATGCCCCAATGGGCAGGTTCCTCATGGTATTATATCGCGTATACAATACGCAAAAGTCTCAAGTCCCAAGTTCCAATCTCTGAACAAATTTCTCATCATATCTTTCGTGATGCTGTACAGCATTGGTTACCAGTTGATATGTATGTTGGTGGCACTGAACACGCAACACGCCACCTCATCTACGCGCGTTTCTGGCATAAGTTCCTTTTTGATATTGGGGTAGTCCACACGGAAGAGCCTTTTCTCTGTCTCAAAAATCAAGGACTGATCTTGGGAGAGGATGGTCGTAAGATGAGTAAGCGATTTGGTAATGTGGTCAACCCTGATGATGTGGTGGAGCGTTTTGGCGCCGACACTCTTCGTGTATACGAGATGTTTATGGGCCCCTTTGAAGAGGGTCAGGCATGGAGTACTAACAATATGATTGGCTCCCGTCGTTTCTTAGAGAAGATCTGGCGTCTTGTCGAGCGGGTGAAGGAAGTGAGACTTCCCTCTGAAAATCTCACTTCTGGAAAGGAGACGCAACGCATTCTTCATCAGACGATTAAAAAAGTTACTGACGATATTGAGCTCTTTAAGTTCAACACAGCGATCTCACAGATGATGATTGCCGCAAGTGTCTTTGAGGCGAATGGTATCTCTCGTGATGACCTACGGCTCTTTCTTACCATCCTTGCTCCGTTCGCACCTCATCTTTCTGAAGAGCTTTGGAGTGAGCTCGAC
>CAZNKH010000002.1:13510-40011 GCA_964574105.1 uncultured Candidatus Saccharibacteria bacterium
GGGAGGGTTGTGTCTATCAGGCTTCGTGGCCGCATTATGACGAACGGTTTATAAGAGAAGAGAACTTCTCTCTGGCTATTCAAGTGAACGGGAAGCTTCGTGATGAAATGGTGGTGGCGCAGAGTCTTTCTGAAGAGGAGATTATTCAACAAGCTCTTTCTCGGGAGAAAATACAACTGTGGGTACAGGGAAAGAGCATCCAAAAAACCCTCTATGTCAAGGAAAAATTGGTGAGTATCGTCGTCTCTTGACCAATTTTTATAATGATGGTAGATTATAAAAATATACAGTATGGCAAAAACAACACAAGATAAAAAGCACTCTCGCGAGATCCTCAGCTTTAACCCAAAAGAGGCTGTCAAAGCACTGCTCGCGGTGCTTCCAACTCGTGCACAGGATGTAGTGAAGCAACGCTATGGATTAGGTCGATCATCCGAGCGGGCTACCTTGGAAGCAATTGGTAAAACATACGGCATTACCCGTGAACGCGTACGCCAGATTGAGAATTTTGCTATCAAATCTATTCGAAAGTCTCCCGCATATACACAGGCGCACGCTCTATTTGATGAATTGGAGAGCATCATTCGTAACTACGGTGCAGTAGTGCATGAATCAAGATTTTTAAGCTTCCTCTCTTCTGATAAGACTATTCAAAACAGTATCCACTTTTTACTTGTGTTGGGTGATCGCTTTGAGAAACTGCGTGAGGATGATGAATTTTATCATCGGTGGATGGTGGATAAGAGACTCGGTGAAAAGGTTCATGGCGCTATTCGCAGACTCTGCTCCGGAGTAAAAGAAGCAGATCTTATTAAAGAAGAGGCACTCATCTTTCAATTTCTTAAAGATGTGAAAGATATCGTGCGAGATGCCGGTAATCCCGACCTTGCTCGCCGTTGGCTTGAACTTTCTAAACAGCTCTCGCGGAATCCTCTGGGTGAATGGGGACTCTCAAAGTCACCGAATGTGAAATTGCGCGGTATGCGCGATTACGCATACCTCGTTATCCGCTCAAACGGGAAGCCGATGCACTTTACCGAGGTAACACAGAAAATTAAAGAGTTGTTTAATAAACGAGCGCATACCGCGACTTGCCATAATGAGCTCATTAAGGATGATCGTTTTGTCTTGGTGGGACGAGGGCTCTACGCACTCCGTGAGTGGGGCTATAAAGAGGGAATTGTCCGCGATATTATTGAAGAATTACTTAGAAAACAGGGCCCACTCACCAGAACTGACATCATTGAAGGAGTACTCAAGGAGCGTATGGTGAAGCACAATACCATTATTGTGAATCTCCAGAATGCACATTTTTTCAAACGACTTGGAGATGGGCGTTACACGCTTATCTCGATAAAAGATTAGGCGTCTTACTTCACTCTCATGTATAATTAAGAGATGGAGTTCCTGTCTGCGTATAATGTTTTTTTCTATTCCTTTTTTACTGGGGGTCTCAAAGATTTCTTTCTACTCATACTTCCTTTTGCGTGGATCTGGTTACCACTACTTCTTTCACTGATCCTCTGGCATAGTTATCGCTACTATACACTCAAGAAGTATATCGCCGGTATCAAATGGATAACACTTGAAATTAAGGTACCTCGCGAGGTGACCAAATCACCGCAGGCGATGGAGCTCGCACTCGTCGCCTTCCACCAGACATCAGACAAAACATGGTATGACAGGACTTTTAGTGGTTATGTACGCCCATGGTTTTCTTTGGAGATGGTCTCTATTGGTGGAGTGATACGCTTTTTTGTACGCACGCCTGCATTTTTTAAAAATTTTATCGAATCTAGTTTTTATGCGCAGTATCCTGGGGTAGAAATTTACGAGACAGAAGATTATGTTACCGTGGTGCCAAGCAATGCAGGGCAAGCGGATTCGGAGTGGGATCTCTGGGCTGCTGAGCTTGAATTGACCAAGGCTGATCCCTATCCAATCCGTACTTACATTGACTATGGTCTAGATAAAGATCCGAAAGAAGAATTCAAGAATGACCCCCTCGGTACTCTCATTGAGTTTCTTGGTTCTCTTAAGCCGAACGAGCAAGTATGGATCCAGATACTGATCCAGGCTACCAAGAAGCGTTTCCCTAAGACAGGGGGACCTAAGGGCTTCTGGGGTAATACGAAGCATCTCTTTGGCTTTAGAAATATGCAGGACTGGCAGGCAGAAGGGGCGGCACTCTTAGACAAGATTATGAAGCGCAACGAGAAGCCTAAACCGGGCGAGTCCAAATCAACAGCCCTCTCCAGTTCAGAAGAGCTCGTTGTCAAAGCCATTGCGCGCAGTATTTCTAAACAAGGTTTTGATTGCGGAATACGCGCAGTGTATACCGCAAAGAGAGATGTATTCAACAAAATTCGTGTTGTAGGGATACTCTCTTCATTCAAACAATTTTCATCAATGGACTTGAATGGATTTAAACCAAAGCGAACGACCACTCCGTTTGATTACCCGTGGCAAGACCCATTCGACACTCGTGCCGCAGAGATAAGAAAAAGGCTCTTCCGTGCCTACCGCGAACGAGGATATTTTTACATTCCCTACAAAATCAAACCATTTGTTTTGAATACAGAAGAGCTCGCTACTATTTTCCACTTCCCTGGACGCGCAGTTGAGACACCAACGCTTGATCGCATTGAGAGTCGCCGTGGAGAACCACCACCAAACTTACCGCTCTAATCTATGCGTATACTCTCTTGTCTCACCAGGTATCTCTCACGGTGTGTGCCAAAAGGTATACACCCGCATGTACCCTATGGTGTTATTTCAGTGCTCACTGCCTTATTTGTATACGGTTTTTGGATCGCACCTCCATCCAACTTTCCGCTCAATGCGACGATCCGTATAGAAGAGGGGATGAATGTTGAAAGAATAGCTGAGCGACTTGTAGAGCGATCGGTCATCCGTTCTGAGCGACTCTTTGTATTTCTTGCGCGAGTGAGTGGGACGGCAGATGGTCTTGTTGAGGGGCAGTACCGTTTTGATCGTGGTTACTCCATCTTTACTGTGCTCTATCGATTGCATAGAGGCCTCTACGGATTCAATATGGTGAAGGTGGTAATCCCCGAAGGGGCAACCAATACAGAGATTGCATCCATACTAGATGCGAAGCTAGAGAATTTTGAGAAAGCTAAGTTTCTTGAAGCAGTGAAGGATAAAGAAGGCTATCTCTTCCCTGATACCTACCTTGTTACTCCTGTGGCGACCTATGAAGATGTAATTAGAAAGATAGATCAAAACTTCAAGCGACAAATTGGCTTGTATGAAGTAGTAGCACTTGCTAAAGGGCATACCTTGCACGAGATACTCACCATGGCCTCACTCATTGAAGAAGAGGCACGAAAGATAGAGGACAGAAGAATGGTCGCAGGGATCTTGTGGAATCGTATAGATGCAGGGATGCTTCTTCAAGTGGACGCAGTCTTTCCTTATATTGTAGGACGCAATACCTATGAGGTTACCAAGACAGACCTTAATCATAATTCTCTTTATAATACTTATCGTTATAAAGGACTTCCACCGGGCCCAATCTCTAATCCAGGGAAAAATGCGATAGATGCCGCGCTCAATCCAACAAAGAGTAACTACCTTTACTACCTCTCCGATCGGAAGGGGAATATGCACTACGCAGAAACCTTTGACGAACACAAAAAGAATAGGGTACAGTATTTGAACTCATGAAAAAACATAATCTCGCGTTCATAGACTTAGAGACAACGGGATTGAATCCTGACAAGCACGAGATCATAGAGATTGGGTGCTTGGTGGTACGGCAACCACAAGTGGCGGGAGGAAGTTTTGAAGTGATTGATGAGCTGGATCTCAAGGTGAAGCCGACTCATCTAGAACGCGCAGAACCTGAGGCGCTTCGCATCAATGGCTACAATGACGCGGACTGGCTCTTTGCCGTTGATCTTACTCAAGCGCTCTCAGCACTTGTGGAAAAGGCGGATAATGCGATTATGGTTGCGCAGAATGTGACCTTTGACTGGTCATTTCTTCATCGTGCATTTGATACAACAGGAGTACAAAACCGTATGCACTTTCCTAAGATTGATCTTATTTCTATTGCCTTTGGCAAACTCTATAACGATCCGCGCATAGAGCGTTACAATCTCCGTGAACTCGCACGCTTCTTTAATGTGGAGAATGAGAAGGCGCACTCCGCAATGAGCGATATCCGTACCACCTTTGAAATCTATAAAAAATTGATTACCCTTCCCTAATATGGCGAAGGTGTATGTAGGAATGAGCGGAGGAGTTGACTCCTCGCTTGCGGCGGCACTTCTAAAAGAGTCCGGGCACGAAGTGACGGGGGTCTTTATTCGTGTGTGGGAGTCTTTTCAAGGGAGCCGTTGTCTCTGGCGCGAAGAGCGCGATTGGGCACTGCGTGCCGCGGTGAGTATTGGCATACCTTTAGAAACACTTGATCTCTCGCGTGAGTACGAGGAGGAGGTGGTCAAGCGTATGCTTGAGGACTATACGCGTGGCCGCACTCCAAATCCAGATATCTGGTGTAATCGTGCGGTGAAGTTTGGTGCCTTTTGGGACTATGCACACTCCCATGGAGCGGAGTATCTCGCAACAGGGCATTATGTACAGACAGACGGAGAACATCTTTTCTTCAGTGTGGATAACGAAAAAGATCAGAGCTACTTTCTGTGGACACTCACGAGAGAAGATCTGTCGCACACGCTCTTCCCTATAGGGAAGATGAATAAAAGGGAAGTGCGCGCCGAGGCAGAGAGAAGAGGCTTGCCGAATGCAGGAAAAAAAGATAGTCAGGGGATTTGCTTTATTGGTGACATTGATGTGAAAGATTTTTTGAGAGAGCGTATCAGTGTAAGCGATGGTGTCGTCTTGGATGAAGCAGGACGGGTTATTGGACATCATCCTGGAGCCCTTCTTTTCACTTTAGGTGAACGGCACGGTTTTACCGTAACGGATAAAACGCCGTATGACACACCGCTTTTTGTGATTGCAAAAGATATAAAAAAAAATACACTCACCGTATCGTCTATGCCTCTCCAGTCTCATCACGCAGTGAAAGAGATTACTTTAGAAGCGGTGAATTGGGTGGATGAGCCGCCGAGAATAGGGAACAGCTATCATGCTCGCTTACGTCATCGTGGCACTCTGACTGAAGTCAGACTTCAGTCATGCGGAGATGAGACTTCCGTCACTTTCTTAGAACCAGTTCTCGTCGCTCCTGGTCAATCTTGCGTACTTTATGATAAAGACAGATGTCTCGGTGGAGGAATTGTTATGTAGTTTATTTACACATTTGTGTGTGCAAAAAGGAGGAGTACGATTATGATAGGTTCATTCTGAATATTTTCGGCATAGACATCGGAATCTGCCTGATTATCAGAGGGTTCATCATATGATGAACCCTCTATTTTTTTCTTTTTGTTTCTGCTACTGTTTCCGTATGGAATCTCAAGAAATACGGAGACGTTTTCTCACTTTTTTTGAAAAGCGAGGACATACAATTCTCCCTTCAGCGCCGCTTGTACCCGAAAATGATCCCTCGGTACTCTTTACGACCGCTGGTATGCAGCCGCTCGTACCCTTTCTTTTGGGAAACCCGCATCCCTCTGGTACTCGTCTTGCTAATGCGCAGAAGTGTGTGCGTACTCAAGATATTGAGAGCGTAGGAGATGCGACTCACGACACTTTTTTTGAGATGCTCGGCAACTGGTCTCTCGGAGACTACTTTAAGGAGGATGCAATCAAGTGGAGTTACGAGTTTCTTACTTCTCCAGACGAAGGACTCGGACTGGATCCAAAGCGTCTCTACATCACTGTCTTTGCTGGGAGCCATCCGACAAGTTCAGAACAATTCTTTGTGCCTCGCGATGAGGAATCGGCAACTATTTGGAAGTCTCTTGGAATAGCGGAGCATCGTATTTACTATTTGCCAGAAAAAAATAATTGGTGGAGTCCAGGAGAGAATGGTCCCTGTGGTCCTGATACCGAGATGTTCTACGATGTAACACCAGAAGGACTGGGTGATCTCTCTCACGAACAGTTTCTGTGGGCGGATGACAATCAGCAAGTGGTGGAGATTTGGAACGATGTCTTTATGGAATATGAGAAGCGCGATGGAAAAGTTATTGGTAAACTCTCGCAGAAAAATGTGGATACAGGCGCTGGCCTAGAGCGTCTCTCAATGGTACTCCAAGACAAAGAGACAATCTTTGATACAGATCTCTTTGCTCCGCTTATTACTGTGTGTAGAATGTTGGAGAATGTAAACACGCGTTCGGAGCGTATAGTGTCGGACCATATTCGTACTGCGATCTTTATGATTACTGATGGCATTACCCCCTCCAATGTGGATCGTGGTTATGTGTTACGCCGTCTCATCCGTAGAGCATATATACACGCACAGAGAATTACTTCATCGGTAGAGACGCTTGTGCATCGTCTTATTGAGGCAGTTATTGAACATCACTCGTACCGCGGGGCGTACTCATTCAATCGTGGAATAGTGATTCGTGTACTTGAAGAAGAATTGAAAAAATTTAAAGAAACACTAGATCGAGGTTTGCGCGAATTTGAAAAAATCTCACACACAGGGAGCATCTCTGGACACGATGCCTTCGTGCTCTTTACCAGTTACGGTTTCCCTTTTGAACTCATACAAGAGCTGGCAACTGAGCGTGAGCTCTCTGTAGACGAGACTGGATACCGCGCAGAGTTGGGTGCACATCAAGAGCGTTCACGACTTGGTGCGGAGGTAAAGTTTAAGGGAGGACTTGCGGGAAACTCTGAACGGGAGAAGCAATATCACACAGTGACACATCTCCTCCATCAAGCACTTGTTGATGTGCTTGGCCCATCGGTACGCCAGATGGGGAGTAATATTACAAGCGAACGCCTGCGTTTTGATTTTGCTCACGGAGTCAAGCTCAGTGATGAGGAGAAGCAGAAAGTAGAAGATCTCGTGAACAAAAAGATACAAGCAGATTTGCCGGTGCAATCAGTAACACTCTCGCGTTCTGAGGCGGAAGCAACAGGTGCACGACATTTCTTTGGTGAGAAATATGGCGATACGGTGAGTGTATACTTTATTGGACCTGATATTGAGCACGCATACTCAAAAGAATTTTGTGGTGGACCACACATTACACATACCGGAGGACTTGGTATCTTCAAGATCATAAAAGAGGAGGCGGTTGCTGCTGGTATCCGCCGCATAAAAGCAGTCTTGAAGTAAATTGTGCACAGAGAAGTTATTCTCATGTGCGCTATACTAAAGTGTATGTCTTTCTTTTCTCGGACGCCCAAGTACTATGACCAGGTCGGGATTCTTGATTGTGCCAGCGGAAGCCTTGGTGCGACACTAGTGAGCTTTTCTGAGAAGAAAGAACGCTACATCCCTCGTTATCACATTTCTGTGCGCTACGATGCAGATAAAGGTACCCCTGCTTATATTGAAGCTCTGCACTCCGCACTTCACATGCTCCATCTTTCTGCACCGGGTTTGAAACGATTGCGAGTATTTTTTTCCCCATCGTACGGAGTCACTCACTCATACCTCCTTACAAAAACATTTGAATCTCAAACGCAGATGAGCCGTGGACATCTCTCTCAATTGGTAGATGAATCTTTTTCTCTCTTTAAGCACGATGAACCTGTTTTCTCAAAGACATCCTTGCTGTATGCCGTTGGTAATGTTCGCGTGAATGACTATCAAGTCAGTTCCCCCGTTGGTATTCAAGGAAATAGTCTTGAGTTATCGAGTACCGTATGGGTCTGTCCAGAGCTTGCTTCGGTACTCACCCCGATCGTTACTGAGATATGGGGTTCTCGAATAACTGTAGAATATTTTCCAGAGAATCTCGCACTCACTCAAGCGATTGTCCACGCTTTTCCACTTGGTCCAAAAAATTTTCTCGTCGCGACGATCGGGAATGAATCTTCTTTCATCTCAACTTGGTGGCATGGGGCATTGATTGCTTCTGCTTCGCTCTCTTTAAGTAAGCGCGCCGTGATAGATCGTGTCGCGCGTGCTCTAAATGTTTCTTCTGATGATGCACTTTCTTTTTTACGAAATAAGCACGAAACTCCAGAAAGACTCTCGTCGGTATTGCAAGCGGTGCTCGTTCCCTTGATAAAAGATTGGTCAACGGAGATGGTGACTGTTCCACAATCTCTCTTGGAGAAGCACTTTGTTCCCGGGACAATCTATTTGGTGAGTGATGAGCCTGCGCTTATCACTCTGGGAGATGCAGCTCTTAAAGACCCTTCATTCTCTGGCTTTACATTTAGTAGCGCCCTCGCTACCCTTTCTGCCGTGACTCCAGAAGGGAAAGAGTGTAAGACTATTCGCTCAGGAGGAAGTTATGATGACATCCGGCTTATGCTCTTCGGACATTTTTGTGCTAGTATAGACGAGGTTCGTATAGACAGCTATTTCTTATTAAGTCAAACATACGCATGAGTAATTCAGGCATTAAGCGCAGTCTCCGCGAGCTACTCCCTAAGGGAGAGGCAAAAGAGACACAGAGAGTAATCAGCTACGATGAGGGGAGACATCGTGGTCCAGTAGGTCAGGGAACTCGTTTTAAGCCACATCGCATTCCCTGGAAGATACCGGCAGTCATTGCGACGCTGGTGATTCTTGGAGGAGGGGCATACATACTCTCACTCTCTTTCGCGACGGCGACGGTGACTGTATCACCTAAATCTCATACAGTAGCTGTTGATAGTAATATGAGTGCGAGCCGAGGTGGTGCCAACGCGAGTTCAACAATCGGTTTTGAGACATTTACCTTTGAAGAGGTGGTGTCCACGATGGTTTCTTCAGCAGGAACGGAAAATGTTGAGACAAAAGCGAGTGGTAAGATCACTGTATATAATAATTTTAGTGAAAAGCCTGAGCGGCTTATAAAAAATACTCGCTTTGAGTCCGCGGATGGAAAGATTTTTCGTATTCAGGAGGCGATCTCTGTTCCCGGAAAGAAGACTGTCTCAGGAGAAGTTATACCCGGATCACTTGAGGTAACTGTTATTGCCGATCAAGCAGGGGAGGCCTACAACATTCCCGAAGGAGACTTTACCGTCCCAGGGCTAAAGGGAGATAGCAGGTTTAATACAATTTATGCTAAGTCAAAGGCAGCAATGAACGGAGGATTTGTGGGAAGGACCCGAGTTATCTCTGAGGCTGATAGGGTGAAGGTCCGTAATGGAGCGCAAACAGCACTTGCAGCAAAGCTTGCGGAGAAAGTAAAAACAGAGCTTCCACCCGAGTTTATGAGTTTTTCTGATGGGCAGTTTATGAGCTATTCAGAAAGTATCGGAGACAAGAGTACAGAAACCGAAGCTGAGCTTAAGATAAAGGGAACCATGCTCGTTATTGCCTTCCGCAACGCTGATCTCGCGCAAGCAATTGCTCGTGATCTCGTCACTGATTACGACGGTGGCACACTTAAGCTCATGAACCCTGAGACGCTTGAGGTACGCATCTTAAGTAAGGATAGCGTCATTGCAGATTATTCTTCCGTGTTCTCATTCTTTATACGAGGTTCCGACACACTCACCTATACATTTGATGAGACGGAGCTTAAATCCCGCTTGGCAGGTAAGGATAAAAAGGAGTATGGCGTTATCTTTAGTGCCTACCCAGCAATCAAGCGTGCAGAGGTCAGTTTCTCTCCTTCATGGGTAGGGAGTTTTCCCACGGATACTGAGAAGATATTTATAGAGCAGGCCACGAGCTCTTAAGTTTGACTAATCTTAAGGCTGTGATACTATACACAGGGTAGCTTGTTGATGGAAGAAGATGGCAACAAAGGGGCCACCGTGCTTGGCACTGTCTTAGAGGCACTGCCGAATACTATTTTTCGTGTCACACTCGACGGTGACAAGGAAGTGCTCGCGTACCTGGCCGGACGAATGCGAATCAATCGCATCAGAGTTCTTGTCGGCGATCGTGTTGAAGTACTTCTTGACCAATACGGCGAGAAGGGACGCATCATCAGGAGACTGTAGAAGTCAGAAATTGTAAGAAATTATTTTATGAATGTACGGTCATCGGTAAAACCACGATGCAGTAAATGTAAGACAATACGGCGCAAGGGTAGGCTGTATGTCATTTGCAGTGCAAAGCCGAGCCATAAGCAAAAACAAGGATAAGTATGCGTATCGCAGGAATCACCATCCCAGACGGGAAGCGCTTAGAAATTGCCTTGACAACGATCTATGGTATCGGTCGTCCTTTGGCTCACACAATTCTTGACTCTGCAAAAGTTCCTCACGGAAAAAAGTCGCAGGAGCTTTCTGCAGAAGAAGAACAGCGCATCAGAAAAGCGATTGAGGGTACACTGAAGATCGAAGGCGATCTCAAGCGCGAAATCTCTGCACATATTCGCCGATTGAAGGATATTCGCTCATATCGTGGTTCACGACACGCTCGTGGTCTCCCCGCGCGTGGGCAACGGACAAAGACGAATTCACGCACGGTACGCGGTAATGTGAGAAAGACGATGGGCTCTGGTCGCAAGAAGCTTGAGAAGAAGTAGAAGTAGTTCAACGAGCTCGCTATACATAATTATGGGAAAGAAACGCATTGTAAAAAAAGGAAGTGAAGGAGATCAGAGCGCAAAATCACGCGCAACTGCTAAATTGCCTCGTCGCAAGCTTGAGCACGGCATCTTGAGTATTGAAGCAACCTACAACAACACCAAGGTGGTGCTCTGTGATGGCAAGGGGAATCCGATTGTCTGGTCTTCATCCGGAAGTCTGGGATTTAAGGGGGCTAAGAAAGGGACCCCATTTGCCGCCGCAAAGGTAGGAGAGCTCCTCGCAGAGAAAGGAGAATCTATGGGGCTCAAGGAGATAGATGTGAAGATCAAAGGCGTCGGATCGGGACGCGAGTCTGCGATGCGCGCGTTTGCATCTCGTGGGTTTACCATTAATTCAATTACGGATACCACTCCGGTTCCACACAACGGACCGCGAGCGGAAAAGCCGCGAAGAGTATAACATATGAAGATTGGACCACAGTACAAAATTAGCCGCATGGTCGGCGACCGCATCTTCCCCAAGTGTCAAACAACCAAGTTTGCTATTTCTGGCACCAAGCGCCGTAGTACCAAGCGACCTCCGCGGCCAAAGACAGAGTACGGTCTCCAGCTCTTAGAAAAGCAGAAGGCGCGTTTCTCATATTGTATGACTGAACGACAATTTTCTCGCTATGTAAAAGAATCTCAGCTTGCAGGTAAAGAGAACCCATCGCTCTATCTCTACCAAAAACTTGAGTCTCGTCTAGACAATGTGCTCTTCCGCATGGGATTAGTACCTTCACGACTCTTTGCTCGCCAAGTGGTAGCACATGGCCACATTCAGGTGAACGGTCGCCGTATGAGTATCCCCTCATACCAGGTACGACAAGGAGATATGATTAGTGTCCGTGGCGGGAGTAAAATGAATGGTATTTTTAAGAATATTGAAGAGCGAAATAAGGGATATGTTCTCCCTGAGTGGCTCTCTGTTGATTTTGCAAAGTTGGAAGGAGCGGTACTGGGAATACCGGGAGCCGGGCATGCAGAAGCAAATATCAACTTTGGAACCATTATTGAGTTTTATAGTCGCGTTTAAATCTTACTAGCGTAATTATTTCACTATGGCAGACTTCACCATCATCATGCCGTCAAAGCCGAGAGTCATCCGTGAGGAGGACAACTCTGGTGTGTATGAAATAGAGGGCTTATACCCGGGCTATGGGCACACACTCGGAAATTCTTTGCGTCGCATTGTACTCTCGTCACTTCCCGGTGCCGCGGTTACCTCGATAAAAATTGACGGGGTAAGTCATGAGTTTTCAACAATCCCTGGCGTGAAAGAGGATGTGATTGCGATTATCCTTAATGTGAAAAAGCTTCGCCTCAAGCCCTCTACTGATGAGATGCAGACCATAACACTTTCTGCCAAAGGCGTGCGTACCGTGACCGCTGCTGATTTAAGAGTTCCTGGACAAGTGACAGTAATGAACCCCGACCAAGTGATTGCCACACTGACAGAAAAAAATTCTGAGCTCTCTATGGAGCTCTCGCTTGAGCGTGGTATTGGATATGTGCCAAAGGAGGTGCTCCATCGCGAGAAGGTGGAGGTAGGTACTATCGCCTTAGACGCCGTCTTTACTCCTATCCGTAAAGTGCACTACGAGGTTGAAAATATGCGCGTAGGGAATCGCACTGACTATAACCGACTCAAGCTTGCTATTGAAACAGATGGCATCATTACTCCGCGTGAGGCTCTCGAGCGCTCAATTGAGACCATGATCCTTCAGCTGAAGGCTATCATCGGCTTTGAAGATCGTGAGGTCTACGATAAAGTTGCGCGAGAGATGAATGATGAGATATCTCCCTCTTCTGCTATCACTGATCCTGCTAAAGTAAAGATCGAGGATCTTAATTTCTCTGTTCGTACCCAAAAGGCTTTGGCCTCCATTGATGTCCGTACGATTGCTGGACTCTCAAAGAAGAAAGAAGAAGATCTCTTGGAGATCTCTGGATTAGGGAAGAAGGGATTAGAAGAAATTAAGACAGTGTTGGAGCACTATGGGCTCGCGTTAAAATAGGTACACGATATGCGACATCACGATACAAAACGGAAGTTTGGCAGAAAACGCAAAGAGCGGGTTGCTTTCCTGCGATCACTCTTGCGTAATATGATTAACGAGGGTCGTATGACCACAACGCTTGCTCGTGCGAAAGAGTTGCGCCCGTTGATTGAGAAGCTGGTGACCTTGGGGAAGCGAGAAACACTAGCGTCTCGACGCGTGCTCATCTCCCGTTTGGGACGGACGACCGAGGCCAAGAAACTTGCCGAAGAGATTAGTCCCAAGTATAAAGAGAGACATGGTGGCTATACCCGTATCGTAAAGTTACCTCTACGGGCAGGGGATGCGAGTGAGATGGCACTGATTGAATTTATATAATATGCAACACAGTATTGATGCAACAGGAAGAACCTTAGGCCGCGTCGCAAGCGATGTTGCCGTGCTTCTGCGTGGAAAGAGCCATCCCAGCTTTGAGCGGCACCTCATGCCCACTGATACGGTGACGGTAACAAATGCGGGGAAACTTAAGATCACTGAACAGCGTGCAAAAGGAACGACTTACCGTCGGCATTCTCACTTCCCTGGCGGAGAGAAGAAAGAGACCCTTGCGCAGTTACGCAACAGAAAGGGAGTCAGTGAATTATTACGGAAGGCGGTATGGGGGATGCTTCCTCATAATCGCCTGCGCTCCAGTATGATGAATAACCTTACGATTAAAGAGTAGTGTATGACAGAGAAAGCAAATAAAACAGGATATACGGAGGGAATAGGTCGCAGAAAAACGAGCATTGCTCGTGTGCGCATCACTCCCGGCGCGAAGGTTGCTTTTGAAGTGAATGAACATCCCGTAGATGAGTACTTTAAGACAGATATGCTTCGTATGATTGTGCGGCGTCCGCTCTCTGCTGAAGGAGTGGCAAATAAGTATCACATCACCGTTCATGTGTGTGGTGGAGGTATTCACTCGCAAAGTGAAGCGATCTCACTGGGTCTCGCTCGCGCGCTTGCCGCACGAGAAACACAACTCAGGACGATACTTAAGAAAGAGAAACTCTTGAGCTCTGATGCGCGTCAAAAAGAGCGTCGCAAATTTGGCCTCAAAAAAGCCCGTAAGTCCCCGCAATGGAGTAAACGCTAATTGCTCAGCGCTTACTGAGGCGGATTAAACGATGGTTATAAGGAAAAGATCCCCACTCACTATCCAGTGAGGAGCCTTGTCTTATTATGCTGGATGTGCTATAATAGTAGGTAGCGTACAGATCTTAAAAAAGGAGGAACACAAGGATGTTTCAAACTCAATGGTGTAGAGGTCTTGGAGGGGAGTGGCAAACAGGAGTCATCTGTGCCACCTGTGGCGCAGGGTATCCGGAAAATTTAGATGAAATTTTTATGGAAGGAAACAGACTCTTTTCTGGCTGTGACCACTGTGGACAGAAGACCGAGATTGACTGTCTTCCTCCGCATCAGCCAGCAGAAGTGAGATGATGGAAGTCTCACTTCCATCACAATGCCCTCTCGTGAGAGAGGGTATTTTTTTTACAGACAAACAAAGAAATAATATGATAAGATTTCCTCATGATCGTGAGAAGCTGTGATAACTTCGCGTGGGTATAAACATACAGACGACAACTTGACAGATGTGTTTTTAATAGCATATACTACCAGCCGCATGAGTGGAAAACAAAAACGACAAAAAGAGGATGACATCACGATAGAGACGGAGTTTGAGGACTCCGATGCCGCCGCATTCAAAGATCCTCAAGAAACGATTCTCACATTAAAAGAAAAGCTAAGACGCACAGAGGCAGAACGGAAAGAGTACTTAGAAGGTTGGCAACGAATGAAGGCGGACCTTGCTAATTATAAAAAAGACGAGGATGCCCGGAATGACAAGGTGCGCGAGTACGCAACGGAAGAACTTTTAAACGATCTCCTCGCAGTTGAAGAGAGTTTTCAAATGGCCTTCAGTAACCGCGAGAGCTGGGAGAGCGTTTCTAAAGAATGGCGCATCGGTATAGAATACATCCATTCGCAGTTTATGAAGGTTCTCTCCGATTACGGTATCACGGTGATTGACCCACAAGAGAACGATACCTTTGATCCACTATTGCATGAAAGTGTTGGCGCAGCGCAGGTTACTGACCCTTCTCTTGAGGGGACGGTGCAGGGAGTACAGAAGCGAGGCTTCTTACTCCGCGAGCGGGTGCTTGCCCCGGCACGAGTGATACTTGGGTCGCTTATTACACAATAATAAAAACACTATGGCAAAAATAATCGGTATTGATCTCGGCACGACAAACTCCGCGATGGCGGTGGTTGAGGGTGGTGAGCCAAAGATTATTGAAAATGCAGAAGGTAACCGCACCACGCCATCTATTATTGCGCTCTCAAAAAATGGAGAACGACTCGTTGGACTCCTTGCAAAACGCCAGGCAGTTACCAATCCTAAAAATACTATTTACGGTATCAAGCGTTTGATGGGCCACCGATACGATGATGCTGAAGTAGTGAAAGATCGCGGTTCAGTACCTTTTGAAATTACCAAGTCAGACGGTGGAGGTGTTAAGGTGACTCTCGCTGAGAAGCATCATCGTCCAGAAGAAATCTCTGCAATGATTCTGCAAAAGCTGAAGAAGGATGCTGAAAGCAAGCTGGGAGAGAAGATTGACGAGGCTGTTATCACTGTCCCTGCTTACTTTGATGACTCGCAACGTCAGGCTACCAAGGATGCCGGTGAGATTGCGGGCTTCACGGTGCGCCGCATTATTAATGAGCCAACCGCGGCCGCGCTCGCATACGGTTTTAATAAAAAAAAGAATGAAAAGATTGTTGTCTACGACTTTGGTGGAGGCACCTTTGATATTTCTGTCTTGGAGGTATCCGGCGACGACGAGCAGTCTATTGAAGTGAAGTCCACCGACGGTGATTCTCATATGGGAGGTGAAGACATAGACCACGACATCATTGACTACATCGCGTCGGAGTTCCAAAAGGAATCCGGTATTGATGTGCGCAAAGATGAGCTTGCACTCCAACGACTCAAGGAGGCAGCAGAGAAAGCCAAGCATGAGCTCTCTACTGCAACCGAAACCGAGATTAATATTCCCTTTGTCACATCTGATACAAACGGTCCTAAGCATCTCTTGCTTAAGATGAACCGTGCGACGCTTGAATCTATTGCAAAGAAATACATTGACCGCTCTATTGAAATTAGTAAGCGAGCCGTGGATGCTTCGGGGCTCAAGTTTAGTGATATTGATGAGGTGATTCTTGTAGGAGGTCAAACGCGTATGCCTGCAGTACAAGACGCAGTTAAGACCCTCTTCGGTAAGGAGCCTAATCGTTCCATCAACCCGGACGAGGTGGTCGCCATTGGTGCCGCCATTCAAGGAGGTATCTTCCAAGGTGATGTGAAAGATGTACTTCTCTTGGATGTTACTCCACTCTCGCTTGGTATTGAGACTCTGGGGAGTGTTTCTACAAAGGTGATAGAAAAAAATACCACCGTGCCCGTTTCTCGTTCGCAGATCTTTTCTACTGCGGCAGATAATCAGACGAGCGTAGAGATCCATGTGCTTCAAGGTGAGCGAGAGATGGCGAGTGATAACAAAACCCTCGGACGCTTTATTCTAGATGGTATCCCACCGTCACCACGTGGCATCCCGCAAGTAGAAGTGACCTTTGATATTGATGCAAACGGTATCCTCAAAGTCTCTGCGAAGGAGAAGACGACGGGCAAAGAGCAATCAATTCGTATTGAGGCGAAATCGTCACTCTCTAAAGATGATATAGAAAAGATGAAGAAGGATGCCGAGCTGCATGCGGCTGAGGATAAGGAGAAGCGTGAGCTAGTGGATCTCCTCAACCAAGCAGATTCGCTTGCTTACTCAGCAGAGAAAGCCTTAAAGGATGCAGAGGGTAAGATTCCTGATGAGCTGAAGAAGAGTGTTGAAGAAAAAATAGCTGCACTCAAGGAATTAAAGGATGGTAATGATAAAGCGGCAATCAAAACTGCGAGCGACGCACTCTCTAGTGAGATGATGAAAATTGGCGAGGCAATGAGCAAAGCGGCTCCAAGCACTCCTCCAGACAATGAGCCACCACAAGAGAATCCCGAGGGGCCAATCCGTGATGCGGATGTAAAATAAACCTTATGGCAACCAACAAAAAAGATTATTACGAAATACTTGGTGTTAGTAAGAATGCTTCAAAAGAGGATATTAAAAAAGCCTTCCATAAACTTGCACATAAGTATCACCCAGATAAGAAGGGAGGAGACGAAGCAAAGTTTAAGGAGCTAAATGAGGCTTACCACATTCTCTCTGACGACAAACGCCGTGCCGAGTATGATACCTATGGTTCTACCTTCCAAGGTAATGGAGGCGGTTTTGATGGCTTCCAAGGTTTTGACTTCAGTAATTTTTCTGGTGGTGTAGATTTAGGAGATCTCTTTAGCGATTTATTTTCTGGCGCTTCATATGGAGGGCGTCGTCGCGGACGCGACATCTCTGTTGATATTCAGATCACATTCGCAGAGTCTATCTTTGGCGTACAACGCACTGTCCTCATCTCAAAAGTTGGGTCATGCGACACTTGTAGTGGGAGCGGTGCGCAGGCAGGGAGTAGCGAGGTTGAGTGTAAGACTTGTGGTGGCAAAGGACGTATCCATGAGACCAAGCGTTCCTTCCTCGGTTCTTTTAGTTCCGTGCGCGAGTGCACGATCTGTAATGGATCTGGTAAGGTACCAACACACCCTTGTGAGACCTGTAGTGGTCATGGTGTGCTCAAGAAGACAGAGGAGGTATCTGTCAGTATCCCACATGGGATTCAGAATGGTGAGATGATACGGCTCTCTGGGAGAGGTGAATCAGTTGCGAAAGGTCTCTCTGGCGACCTCTATATCAAAGTGCATGTGGAGCGACATCCGCAATTTCGTCGCGAGGGCAATCATATCTTGATGGATTTGGATGTAAAACTTTCCGATGCTCTTCTTGGTGCTGACTATCGCGTCCACACCTTAGATGGAGAAGTGACGGTTGTCATTCCCTCTGGTGTTTCGTATGGGGAAATGTTACGCATCCGTAATAAGGGAGTTCCCTACACATCGGGTAAACGAGGAGATCTCTTGATTCGTATTATTATTCGTACACCACAAAAACTTTCTAAAAAGGCAAAAGAACTTGTTGAGAAGCTTCGTGAGGAGGGGATATAGACAAGGAGTCCGGTGTATATCTCCTAGTATTTCTTTCACAGTAGCTCTCTAGTCCGACAAGAAGTCATGCTGGGAATTTTTTTACTTCCCTTTCGCCGGGTGCTATGATACGCCTATGCATACAGGGAAAAAAGTTCTTCTTTCAGGTGTGAAGCCTACGGGACGACCGCATATTGGTAACTACTTTGGCGCAATGCGCCAGTTTGTGGAATTGCAAGATGAATACGATCCGTACATCTTTATTGCTGACTATCACGCACTCACTACGGTTCAGAATAAGGAAGAGATGGAGTCAAACTCCATAGATATTGCGCTGGATTATCTTGCTATTGGTCTTAATCCGAATAAGGTAATCCTCTACTCACAATCCTCGGTGCGGCTCGCGACGGAACTCGCATGGATTTTTGATTGCCTCACTACTATGCCGTATCTCATGCGCGCTCACGCGTTTAAAGATGCCGAAGCGAAGAACAAAGAAATTAATGTCGGCATCTTTAATTACCCGATGTTAATGGCAGCGGATATCCTCCTTTTTGATGCAGAAGTTGTTCCGGTCGGACAAGATCAAAGACAGCATATTGAGATTACCCGCGATACTGCGGAAAAATTTAACCGCATTTTTGGTGAGACTTTTGTTCTTCCCAAACCACTCATTCTCTCTTCGGTAGAAACAGTCCCTGGTATTGACGGACGCAAGATGAGCAAAAGTTATAACAATACCATCCCGCTTTTTGCAGAAGATGATGAGATTGAGAGATTGGTGATGAGCATTACAACTGATTCTAAAGGAGTAGACGAGCCCAAGGATCCCGACTCCTGTACCGTCTATGCACTTCATCGCCTGGTGGATGATACAGCAGAGCTTATTGAGTTGGAATGTCGCTACCGTGAGGGTGGTATTGGCTACAAGGAAGCAAAAGAGCGACTTACCGAAAATATGAAAAAGTTTATTAGACCACTGCGCGAGTACCGTAGAGAGCTTGCAGAAAACTGCTCTGATGTGTACCGTATTCTTGCCGAGGGAGGGGAGAAAGCACGCGCTCGCGCTGAAGAAAAGATGAAGTCCGTTCGTGAACAAATCGGAGTTAGTCGTTAATATGAAGAATAGAACATACATCAAGGACTTGAGTACTGAAGTAGGGAAGGAGGTCTGCATTTCTGGCTGGGTTGATGTGCGTCGTGATCACGGCAAGCTCATTTTTATTGATCTGCGAGACGCGAGTGGTTCGATACAGATGGTGGTGCTCCCTCATTACGCTGAGACGCATCGTGTTGCAGAAACCGTACGCTCTGAGTGGGTACTGCGTGTGGAGGGCATCGTCAATAAACGGCCAGAAAAAATGGTAAAGAAGGGGCAAAACGGTACTGTGGAGATAGAAGTGACACATCTGAGTGTTCTTGGTACTGCAAAAGAGCTCCCCTTTGAAAAAGACGCTGACTTAAATATTGATACCATTTTGGACTATCTGCCGCTGACGCTCCGTACGGAAAAACGCCGGGCAATTTTTCGTTTACAAGCCATACTAATTCAACTTTTTCGTGAGTTTTTTATTCAAGAGGGTTTTATTGAAATACAAGCACCAAAGCTAATCGGTGATGATGCAGAGGGCGGAGCAAACTCATTTAATGTTGAATATTTCAAACACACCGCGCACCTCGCTCAGAGCCCACAGTTCTACAAGCAGATTATGGTTGGTGTGTTTGAACGCGTCTTTGCCACAGGAAATGTATACCGTGCAGAGAAACATGCCACTACACGGCATTTAAACGAATATACGAGCTTGGATATAGAGATGGGCTTTATAAAGAGCTTCAGAGATGTGATGAGAATGGAGAACGAGCTTCTCCTCTTTATGATTCCGCTCTTGGCGCAACGAGCTTTCAAAGAGGTGAACATTCTTGGGGTTACCCTTCCAATGGTGCCCAAAGAGATTCCCTCACTCACCTTGAGAGAAGCACAGACCATTATTAGTAAAGAAACAGGGGAGGATTGTACCAAGGAGCCAGATCTAGAACCTGCGCATGAGCGTTGGCTCTGCGAGTATGCACAAAAGACATTTAATTCCGAATTTATATTCATTACGCATTTCCCGCTTTCTAAACGCCCTATGTACACTTATGGCGATCCAGAGAACCCAGGTTACGCTGCCGGATTTGATCTCTTATTCCGTGGAGTGGAAATTACGACAGGAGGTCAGCGTATCCACGAGTACGATGACCTCGTCGCAGAGATGAT
Organism: uncultured Candidatus Saccharibacteria bacterium; assembly: GCA_964574105.1. Lineage (GTDB taxonomy): Bacteria > Patescibacteriota > Minisyncoccia > Phycocordibacterales > UBA9988 > UBA9988. The sequence goes on from CAZNKH010000002.1 coordinate 33,539, forward strand.
GAAGCGGGGATTAGACCCAGAGAAGTTCCGCTTTTATCTCCAGTCCTTTAAGTACGGTATGCCACCGCACGGTGGCTTCGGCCTCGGACTTGAGCGTCTCACTGCGAAGCTGCTTGGCATAGAGAATGTGAAGGAAGCAACCCTCTTTCCCCGCGATTTGAATCGCATAGATACCCGTCTGGCGGAGTAGTTGACTAAAGGTAGATAATACGCTACAATCCTATTGGATGTACCCTTATATTGAAAGGAGGCATAACATTCTTATGTCTGCTCTGTTCACGAAGTCACAACGAAATGCACTCATTGAGTATCAGATCACGACTGCGCTTTCCACAATTATCAGCATCTACCCTCGTGTACCTGTAGAAATCATTATCCCTGACATATTCGTCTTGGAAAAGGATCACTTTCTCTCAACATTTCTTCCCCTGTTAGTAGAGGAGGGAAAACGCTCGGAAGTTGATGTATCTATCTGCTACTCGTGCGCATATCCCCACCGTGCGCCAGCTGTCTTCGATCGCTTCTTGTGTTACCATTGCAGGTCTCTTCGTGAGAGCGAGCGGACGCTCTTTTTTTCCATCGTCACAGAACACGGAACAGAAGACATTGTCTGTTCAAAGCATTGGCTCGATTATTCTCTCATTCAAGAATATATGTATCTCTCTCTTGCCTCGATTTTTCGCGTCGCGATACATCCGTACGCGAATAAGAAAGTTGAGAGACAGGAGATTCTCCTTACTCTCGCATGATGATCCTCGTCATGTAATGAACGCTCTCGGTAACGAGGGCGTTTTTCTTTTACGCACGAGTAAAATTAAGATAGGATGAAAGGAATGGAGACAAGTTTTACCGTAACAACACAGCACTTTTCTGGTCCACTCGATCTCCTGCTCGATCTTATTGAAAAGCGGAAGCTTCATATTAGTGATGTCTCGCTCGCAGAAGTGTCGGAAAGTTTCTTACAATACCTGAAAGAGGTAGAGGAGCTTCCTAAAGATGAGGCGGCAGAATTTCTTGTAACTGCCTCAACGCTCATGCTCATTAAGTCGGTTTCGCTCCTCCCCGGTTTACAGCTTACTGAAGAGGAGACGGAGAGTATGGAATCCTTAGAACGGAGGCTCCAGATACTTGCGCGTGTGCGTGAAGGAGCGCTCATCCTTGAAAAATGTTTTGGCATCAATCCGATCTACCTGCCAGTTACTGCTCCTCCACGCACTCCTATCTTCTTTCTGCCCCACGATGCGACACTCCCACAATTGATTGAGGCGATGAAGGCGCTCCTTGCCTCCTTCCCCAAGCACGAACAGCTGAATAAGGTGGTGATAAAAAAGATCATTTCAATGGAAGAGGTTATAGGTTCCCTCTTACAGCGCGTGAAGCATGCACTTTCGCTCTCATTCAATGATTTTGTTGGAGACAAGAAAGAGAAGATGGATGTGATTGTGAGCTTTCTTGGGATGCTGGAGTTGATTAAGCAGGGGACTATTGCCGTGCGACAGGAGGGGCACTTTAGCGATATCCATATGGAATCGCAGGATTTAGATACCCCTCGTTACTCATAAAAACAAAAGCCCACGGAGGGGCTATTTTGTGATGAAAGGGGCAAGTTCTCTAAGTTTAGTGATGACAATGTCGGTGCCGTCTCATTCATTGTTCCATATCTTATACTCGTGGTAGAATGTGTGCCATGGATACGGAACGCGCTCTAGAGGCGGTCTTGTTTTGGAAGGGGGAGCCAATGACACGCACCCTGCTTTCAAGGCTACTCTCGGTGAGTGACGAGGAGCTCCGTATTGCGTCAGAGAGTCTACGAAATCATCTTGCAGGTAGAGGAGTACGCTTACTTGAGACTGACGAGAGTCTCGCTCTAGTTACTGCTCCCGAGACATCTGAGCTTATCACTTTCATTACCAAAGATGAGCTGTCTCATGATATTGGGAAGGCGGGTCTGGAGACACTCTCTATTATTCTCTATCGTGGCCCGGTAACAAAGACGGACATTGATTACATCCGCGGTGTAAACTCGCAGTATATTTTACGAGCATTGCTTATCCGTGGATTAGTGGAGAGAATTCCTGATGGAAAGTCATTCATTTATCGCACGACACCAGAACTTCTTGCAGAACTCGGTCTCACGAATCTCGATGAGCTCCCTGAACGAGAACGCATCATGAATGATATCAATTTCTTTATGGGACGAGAAAAGGATGAGCGAATAGAGCACCATGGATGATACAGAGACAATAGTAGGAGAAGAGAAGAAGGAGCGTATGCTGACAATTGGTACCGCGGGACTCATCGTCTTTGTACTTCTTGCACTCACCATTACCACACTTGATCCTCCAACATGGATACAGTTTCCACATCGAGCGAGTATCACATCATCTAATGTTCAGGCCGCCGTTGTATCTCAGAGAAAAAAAACAAACCCAAGCGCCTTCTCCGATGTTGCTATCACTGGACGCGCAGCCTTTGTCATTGATCTTTCAACGGAGACAGTGCTTTTTGAGAAAAATGCCCGTACACAAGTCCCTCTTGCATCACTTACAAAAGTAATGACAGCATTGGTTGCGGCAGATGTGCTTGATTCAGATTCACAGATAGTGATTACTGAGACGATGCTCACTCCAGAAGGGGATAATGGCTTGCGTGTAGGGGATGCGTGGTCCTTTACAGACCTTCTTGCGCTCACACTCATTGCTTCATCTAACGATGGAGCAGAGGCACTTGCCGAGAGTGTAGAGTCGGTGCTCGCTCGTGATATTGTCTCTTTGATGAATGAACGAGCACAGCAGATTGGGCTTACTGAAACTTTTTTTGCAAATCCTACTGGACTCGATGTCTCAGGGACGCAGGGAGGATCATATGGATCTGCAAGAGATATTGCACGACTTCTCGCTTACGCAGTGCGCAGGCACTTACCAGTGATAGAGTATTCAAAACATGCATCCTATACAGGGAGAAGTGTCCAAGGGGCGGCAGTCCTCGTCTCAAACACTAATGAGTTAATCAACAGCATCCCCGGACTCATTGCATCAAAGACTGGATTTACCGATCTCGCCGGTGGGAATCTAGCCGTCGTCTTTGACCGTGGCTTAGCACAGCCTGTCGTCGTCGTCGTACTCGGCTCTACACAAGAGGGACGCTTCTCTGATGTTGTCACACTCGTGCGTGCAACTGAAGCGTATTATCATACAAACTTAACACGATGATGCTCAATGTTTTAAAAGTATTTGCACCGAGTTCAATTGCCTTTATGGTGGGCATTCTTATGACACCGGCGCTTACCTACTATCTTTACAAGTATCGGATGTGGAAGAAGCGTCCGGGGAAGATAGCTCCCGATGGCACTGCGACCCCCATTTTTGACAGTTTGCATAAAGAAAAGGAGGTAGGCACACCGCGCATGGGAGGGGTAATTATCTGGTTTTCCACACTAGTGACCATCGGTGCTATTTGGCTTCTCTCGGTACTCTTTCCAAACGAGATTACACAGAAATTAGATTTTCTTTCCCGTAATCAAACATGGCTCCCACTCTTCACGCTCATCATTGCCTCTCTTGTGGGTCTCGTTGATGACTGGATGCAGGTGCGCGATGGAGAAGGAACCTATGTGGGCGGGCTCTCTTTCCGAAAGCGTCTTTCTGTCGTTATTTTACTGGGACTCGCTGGTGGATGGTGGTTTTACGCTCGCCTTGGCGTAGACTCGGTTCATGTGCCCTTCTACGGTAATGTGTCGTTAGGTCTCTTTTTTATCCCATTCTTTATTGCGGTAATGCTCGCGCTCTTCTCTTCCAGTGTTATTGATGGACTAGATGGGCTTGCCGGCGGCGTGATGACGGCCATTTTTTCCTCATTTGCTGGTATTGCATTTTTTCAAAACCAGATTGATCTGGCGGCATTCTGTTCTGTACTTTTGGGTGGTATACTCGCTTTTCTCTGGTTCAATATCCCTCCCGCTCGTTTTTATATGTCAGAGACGGGGATCCTGGGACTTACCACGACACTGACAGTTGTTGCCTTCCTCACCGATTCAGTACTCGTGCTCCCCATCATTGCGCTCCCGCTCTTTATCACTTCTTGCTCCGTCATCATTCAATTACTTTCCAAACAATTTCGTGGTAAAAAAGTCTTTCGTGTTGCTCCACTTCATCACCACTTTGAGGCAATTGGCTGGCCTTCGTACAAGGTGGTGATGCGTTACTGGGTCATTAGTATTATGATGGCGATTATTGGTATGATCATCGCGATAATCGGGAAATGAAAAATACCCACCGCATTGATTTTGTTTTTTTAGGCCTGACACTTACTCTTGTCTTGGGTGGATTTCTCCTCTCTTCTTCGGCATCGCTCTCCACTCTAGGAGAGAAGAGCGGGTGGCATCTCCCTTTTGACGAGTCACAGTTTGTGAGCTTGCTGTGTGGAATCGTTGCATTTTTTATTGTCTCGCTCATCCCCTTTAAAGTGTGGCGAAGTTATGCAATCCCCATCTTTCTCACTACGCTTGGACTTACCTGTGCGGTTTTTCTCCCGTACATTGGCTTCTCATTTAATGGGGCACGGCGTTGGCTCTCTCTTGGTCCTTACTCACTACAACCCTCAGAGATGCTGAAGATCGGATTTGTCGTGTATTTCGCATCGTGGCTTGCACTCTCTCGTGATCGTATTAAGACCTTTCGACTCGGCTTTCTACCATACCTTCTGATGGTCTCACTCCTCGGTCTGATACTACTTAAACAGCCAGACACGGGAACCTTTATGATTATCTTTGCTACGAGTGTTGCGATGTTTGTTGCGGCAGGTGGGAGGTGGCTGCACCTTTTCTACCTCTTTCTTGCGGCACTCATGGGGCTCGGTGCGCTGTGTCTCTTTCGCCCCTATGTACGAGATCGGGTGCTTACCTTCATTAATCCATCACACGATGTGCGCGGTGCCTCGTACCAGATCAATCAGTCGCTCATTGCAATTGGCTCAGGTGGTATTCTTGGGCGTGGATACGGGCAGAGTATACAAAAGTTTAACTACCTCCCAGAGTCCATTGGCGACTCAGTTTTTGCGGTAGTGGGGGAGGAATTTGGCTTTATCGGTTCCGTGGTGCTCGTACTTCTTTTTCTTCTCTTTGGTCTCTGGGGATTAAAAATTGCCTCTCGTGCTCCAGACGCCTTTAGCCGGCTTCTGGTGGTGGGGATTGTGGTGATGGTGACGGCAGGTGCCTTTATTAACATCTCTGCAATGCTCGGTGTTATCCCTCTCACTGGCGTGCCGCTCACCTTTGTGAGCCATGGCGGTACAGCGCTCTTCTTTTCACTCCTCGGTATCGGCATCGTGCTCAATGTCTCGCGTTATCAGGTAACTCATCACTAAAGACTTTATGCGTATACTATTTACCGGCGGGGGAACAGGAGGGCATTTTTACCCAATTATTGCGGTGGCAGAAGAAGTTAAAAAGATTCTTTCAGAACAGCAGGGCGCAGATGTGGAACTGTTTTATATTTCTACCACTCCTTATGACGCAGAAAAACTTTCTGAATTTGGTATTCAGTACCGTGAGATTAAGACTGGCAAGACTCGCCGCTACTTCTCTCTAAAAAATATCACCGATAGTATTCGTACCGTACTCGCCGTATGCAAGGCACTGTGGGTAGTACTCCGGATTTATCCCAATGTTGTCTTCTCAAAAGGTGCTTATGCGAGTTTCCCCGTCGTGTGTGCCGCGCGCATACTCGGTATCCCTGTAATGATGCACGAGTCAGACTCGAAGCCGGGGAGGGTCAATGCGTGGACGGGAAATTTTGCGCGCAGGATCGCTGTCTCATACCCCGACGCATACCACTTCTTTCCTGCTGAAAGGACTGCTGTCACGGGAAATCCTATGCGCTCACGCATTATGCACCCTATCTCTGCGGGTGCACATGAGACTTTTGGCCTCGATCCAGCCATCCCCGTTATTGTTATCCTCGGTGGTTCACAGGGTGCCATGCGCATCAATGATACCGTTGTAGATGCCCTACCCGACATTCTTACGCGCTTTCAGGTGATTCATCAAACAGGGAAGGCGAACTATGATGATGTCGCGGCGCGCACGAGCGTGATACTTACTGATAATCCGCATAAGAATCGTTATAAACTCTTTGCATATCTGAATGATAATCAAATGATGCGCGCCGCAGGAGCCGCTACCCTCATCATTTCTCGTGCCGGTTCTACTATTTTTGAGATTGCGCAGTGGGGCTTACCCTCTATCATTATCCCTATCCCGGAGTCAATAGCGCACGATCAGCTGACCAATGCTTTTACTTACGCACGCGCAGGCGCCGCAGTGGTGATTGAAGAAGGGAACTTGACCCCGAGCATCCTCGCCTCAGAGATTATCCGATTGGTAGATAATACCGAGCTCTGCGGGCGTATGGGTACTGCTGCACGAAACTTTGCCCGTCCTGACGCGGCTCGTCTTATCGCAGAACAGCTCCTCC
>CAZNKH010000003.1:0-19038 GCA_964574105.1 uncultured Candidatus Saccharibacteria bacterium
TGCTCGAACGGCCCACCGTCCGGCCAAGGGTGCCTACTGGGATTTGAACCCAGACCGAGAGTTCCACAAACTCTAGTGCTAACCATTACACTATAGGCACCATACAGTAGTGAGTGTAGCGAAACGAGGATTAAAAAGAAAGCAGCCTACACGAGGCTGCTGGGAATAGGACGAGAAATGGTACGGAGAGAGGATGGTACATTCTGCGCTTGCTTACGGATAGCAAGCTCATCGTGCGACTCTTTAACAAAGGCGCGGAACACATATCCGGTATCCTGTACCTTTTGATATGGGAACTTGCGCCACCGAACAAAGTTGATTGCTTGCCGCTCACTCTCCGCTCGTGTCTCTCCAATAAATATAGGCAATGTGGTATGCCCATTGACCCCATACACTACATACGGGACTCTCATTTCTTCCCTCCTTATAAGTACTGACTATGTACAGTATAACAGATATACAGAAAAAGTCAACGATTGTGCCATCTGTTTGAAAATGCGCGAACTTTTTTGAAGCGCAAAGTGACTAATGCAAATGCGCTTGATCCACGCAGATATGCGAGTACACACATCTGCTCCCATCCGTTCACGCGCAGGGAGACATTCCTCTTAAGATGACTCAAACAACTTATTTGCTATAGCAAGTATCTCATTTTTCTTTGCTACACTATCAACCCACTTTTTAGGGATTCCACTAATTCCATAATATGCTCCAGCAAGCTGTCCATAAATCGCTCCTGTGGTATCAGCATCGTCTCCGAGATTAACTGCCTTGAGTACTCCGTCCTCAAAGGATTCGAAGTTATAAAACGCCCACAAAGCCGCCTCCATAGATTTCACAACATAACCACTTCCTTGTATAAAGGGTGGATCATTTTGTTTATATGAACCAAGAGCAATGTTTTCTATTTCCTCCGAGAGCTGATTATTTTTCCAAAAATTTGGAATCGGAGAATATAAATCAGAAAGTAATTCTTTTTTTGAAACTCCGTTTAATGCTCCAATAATAAGTCCTGTGTAATATTTACAAGCATCGCCACACAATTTTGAGCCATGAGTGATTTTTGAACTCAATTCTGCATTTTCTATTGCTTGTCTTGGATTATTTCTAAAGTACAACGGTATTGGAGCAAGTCGCATTAGGCTTCCATTGCCATCTGAATGATGAGAAGAAATTGCTACATACGGGTCGTCTCCGTCTCGGTAAGTTAAAAGTGCATGAAGAATTGTTTGACCAACACCGACCGCTCTTCCTGTGCTTGAGCAGTAACCATCCGCCAGCCATCTCTTATATTTTTCTATTTGATCCACAGGGTCAAAACCATCGCTTTCAATTAAACTGTTAGCTAAACATAAGGCCATCGCTGTATCGTCTGACCAATCACCAGCCCCTAGGTCAAACCAATCCGAATCTCTAAAATCAGATACGGGCTTAAAATCTCCAACCATTTTAAATTCAGCGGGAACACCGAGAGCATCACCAATCGCTAAACCTAAAAGAGAACCTTGATATTTTTTAGGCAATTCTTCATTCATATATAAAACTATTTAAAGTAAGAAGAAACTTTTTTTCCATAAATTTTTTAAGTTCAAAACACTGTGGGAGACTTTGGAATTTTGTCTCATCCGCCAAGAGCGGGCGGGGCTTTCGAAACGCTCGGACGGCGCGAAAAAGAGGGTTTGAGAGGAATATCCGCGCTGTCTTAGTTTTGGTTGAGTTGTGGCAGAAGTTATTAAGAGATAATTAAATCTTTTTAATTGTCCCAAGTATATCCTTTAGAGGTTGAGTCTGACCAGAGCCAGTTATATGTAACTTGAGAAATGTTGTGTGCGATAGTGGAACAATCAGAGTCAGCCAGCGATTAGTACCGACAAATACCGGAAAAGTATTGGCCACATAGGGATACTCGGTATAAGTTGTTGCCGGAATAGGAGATTCATTTTCTCCCGTTCTATTGTTTTGACCGATTTTCATCCACTTTTGGCCGCTTTCATCCCAATAATATGTTACATTCCCGAATTTTGCGTCAGTGGTTGTTATATTCGCACCTGTGATATAAGAGATGCTAATCGTATCACCGACCCACTGTCCAGATACTTGCTTAAGTTCTACAACGCCATTTGCATTGTTAGTTATGTCCCAATTTGATGGCTTCGAAAAAGAAATACCCCATTCGTTTTTTATAATCGTGTTTGTTCTCTGGGTTATTGTGAAATTTACAACATTACTCTTTTTCCCCCACGGCTCGGCGTAAACTTTATATGTTCCTGGCGTCATTGCAATGTAATTACACTGCGTTGGAATGCCCGAATATCTGTCATAAATTGTTTCTCCTTGTTGGCAAGGCTCCTTTGCGATGACTTTGATTAATGAACCTCCAGTTTTCGGATAATCACCAAATGTATCGGTAAGCATTATTTTCTTTCCGTCAGAACGCTCAAAAATTACATCTAGATCTCCTTCAAAGCCGGAGAGATTATTTCCTCGAATTTCTACGATTGTTCCGATCGGTCCTGATGATGGAGTTACACTAGCAATAAAAGGAGTTGGTTTGGAATCAGTAAACGCAAATGTGGAAAGAATTTGTTCTTCAATATTTTTGCCTTGCTCATCGAAAGCCACCATAGTCATAAACACTTTTGAGTTTAGACAGGCCGTTTTGTGATTAACCAAACCAAAGCCAACTTTCCAATTTGATCCTTCACAAGGTAGCGTATCTTGTTTTACTTGAATCATAACCGCTTCGGTTGGCTGATCTGTATCATCTTTGCCTTTCCTTGCAGGATTTATGATTCTAACCGAGCCTTCTGCGGTTGTTTCAATCTGCCAATTGGTGGGATATTTTACTTCGTAACCAGTGGTAGTATTGCGATATGTTTTCCAATCTTCACTTTGTTTGGTAGTAGTTATATCGGGAGCATTCTTCACAATAGAGTCATCTTGCTTTGGTGTTTGATTACGAAGTGCGACATATGTTCCACCTCCAACAACTAAACCCGCAACCGCAATTATTAAAATTATTATTGGCGCGAAGCCCTTTTATGAGTCTTTCATATTGACATAATTCTAATATCTTTTTCCACTGCAAGTCAATCAAAACGAGGACGGCGCGGACATTCCTCCCAAACCCTCTTTTTCGCGTCGTCCACGCCACCGTTGGTTCAAAACCGACAAGTTCTGTTCTGGTGCGCGGGAGAGGACTTGAACCTCCACATCCTTGCGGACACTAGCCCCTCAAGCTAGCCTGTCTACCAGTTTCAGCACCCGCGCATTCATTCCACACTAGCAAAGCAGCGCGGAAAAGAAAAGAACCGCTCCACCATAGCTGGAGTTGGTCCTTAATATTATTCTGTAACTTCAGAGAGAGTTTTTGTTTCTTCTTGCTCTGTCTCATCTACCGGAGGGACGAGGGCAGTATTTCTCCCCTGCGCCATAATCTGTTTAATCTTGGCGCGAGTCTCCTTAGCGGTCTTTTTGCGGATGTAGTAGAGTTTTGCGCGTCGCACATCCCCTTTGCGAAGCACATCAATGTGGTCAATAACGGGAGAAAAGAGTGGGAAAATACGCTCAACCCCAATACCATCGGAGACCTTGCGTACGGTAAATGATGAGCCCGACTCATTGCCATGTTTTGTTGCAATGACGAGCCCTTCAAAGGCCTGTAAGCGTACACGCTTTTTCTCTTGTATCTTAACCCATACCTTAACAGTATCCCCTGCCCCAATGGCAAGTGCCACACGCTCAGTGAGTTTAACCGGTGAAATAGTGTCTCGTTTTGTTGCCATAGTACACAAGCGTATCACACATTACGGAGCTCTTCAAGTGCTCCTGTAAAATCTTCTGGGAGTGGAGCTGTGAAGCGTGTACTCTCTCCCGAGGGGAGCGTAATAAGGAGTGATTCTGCATGGAGCGCAAGTCGCCCCAGTCCACACACGGGGCAGAGCTTCTTTGATGCGTAGAGCGAATCGCAAACGACGGGGTGTCCAATAGATTTGAGGTGTACACGGATCTGATGCGTGCGTCCCGTGCAGGGGGTAACGGTGAGTACGGTATACCCATTAAAACACTCGCGCACACAGTACTCGGTTAAGGCATCGCGAGTTTTTTCTCCTGGGCGTACCGCTGTCCATTTACCGCTCACTCGTGAGCGACCAATAGGTGCGGTAATACTTCCCTCCTCTTTTTTCACCGCGCCGTACACTAAGGCACAGTATGTCTTTTGTATTGTTCTATTCTTAAACTGTTCCTTTATAGAGAAGAATGCCTCTTGTGTTTTTGCTACAACAAGTACGCCACTCGTGTCACGATCAAGTCGATGTACGATACCAGGACGAAGAAAAGGTTCTCCTCTTGTATCAAGCTGTACTTCTCCCACTTGTTCAAGTGCAGGATAATGTTTAAGAATCCAGTCGGCAAGAGTCTCATCAGAATTTTTCCCATCATTATGTACCAATAAACCCGTCGGCTTATTGAGCACGAGAACGCTGTCGTCTTCAAAAATGATATATGGTTCCATATTACGACGAGTCAAAAGTGCACGCTGTAGGACTTGAACCTACGACCTACCCGGTGTAAACGGGTTGCTCTACCAACTGAGCTAAGCGTGCAGTCCCTCCGGCAGGAGTCGAACCCACATCAAAGGCTTAGAACGCCCCTGTTCTATCCGTTGAACTACGGAGGGTTTCGTCTCTCACGATAGCAGATTACAGGGCTTGGTCAATCTGCGTGCGTCACTCCCAGTATTTCTCCGTACTTCTCTTCACGCTGTGCTTGCGTAGAGACCGCCCGTAAGAGTTCTTCTTTAGAGACAAGCTGGGGCACCACTGCACGCTCCCCTTCATTCTCGGCAATACCTCGTATCATTACCCACACATACGCATGGAGAAGCGCAAAGAGTGAGGCAAGGAGTATGGTTATCCAGAGTAATCGGTACCAATCATCCGAGGGGCGACATCCAAACTTTTCAGCATCGTAATCAAAGAGACGAGTTATCTTCTTGTGAATACCTCCAAGTCGTCCTTGCAGTGCCTCCTTACTGATTCCCTTCATATGTGTACATAGTACCAATAATTTTTGCCCCCCACTCAATACTTCCCTTTCCCACTGCACGAGAAAGCAAAATACTTTCAATCTGTATAAGATGAGGTGAGGACTCTAGCGCGGCAGTAAAGCGGAACACTGAGGAGTACGACCCACGAACAGTAAGGCCTAATGTTACTATATTCTTTTTTTCATCTTGAGAGAGGGATTCAATTGTTAACGCTACACCTGTCCGTTGTGCTACAGTCTCTAGCTCCTCTATAAACGACACAAGAGTGCTTGAGGAGATGAAATAACTGTCAACACGCTGACGAGAGAGAGCATCTCTCTCTATTGAGAGCTTCATTTGCTGTGTAATACGCTCTTCTTGCTCCATATGCGCAGTCTTCTGCGAGATAAGTGCTATGTCACGGGCCTGTACAACGACAAAGTAAAAAAGTAATCCCCACACACAAAGGAGTGTTGCGGCAAGAATACAAACCCCAACGAGTATGTGTCGATTCTTTTTCATTGCGCACGCGTTTGAGCCATTGGTAATACGGTAAAGGTGAGTGTGATATCAATGTCCTCATTTTTTATTAGATTTGCCGTCGGAACCGAGACTCCCACAAATGAGGATTCTCTCCGCAAGCGTTCTTCCCAGAGGAGTACATGTTTTCTATCCCGCACTCGCGCAGAGAGGGTAAGCGTCCCTCCCCCATTCTTAGTACGAACAAATTGTATTGTATGAATAGTAACAGCGTCATCTACAGTCTTATCTACAGCACTTCGTATCTCAGAGAAAGAGCGCGTTTCTGTGAATGAAAGGATTGTACTCACTTTTTGCTTAAGATTAGACGCTTCACGAGAGATGGATGAGGACTCACCGCTTGCTAGTCGTCTTGCCAATTCACGATGGCTTTCCTTTATCGTACTTGCATCAGAGCGTAAGAGTACATACATAGACGCAAGCACAATGGTACTCGCGGCAAAGAGAATACAGAGCAGAGCCATCAACACAATGCTGCGTCGGGTACGATACTCATGGTAGCGCAACTTTCGTATGTCGTATGGTAATAAATTAATCATAGCGCTTATAGAATAGGGGTTGAAAGACCTCGTAGCGCAAGACCAATTGCGGTGGTATATCCGAGTGATTCATTAAGAGAGACAGGGGGAACACCGCCGTCAAAATGAGTGACATTTAGCCACGGGGAGACAATTTCTACGGGGCACGCTAGATTTTCGGAGAGGTATTCATCAAGACCAGGGAGTGTTGATTGCCCGCCGGTAAGAATAATGCGGCTTATTGGTTCTATGGTATTACCGCGAGCCTCTCGCTCGCGCACATTCCAATACTCGCGTCGACGCATTATCTCATCCTTAAGCACAGAGACCATAGGAATGAGCGCATAAAACACATCTCTATTCTCTTGTGAACGAGAGAGTCCTCGCTTAATTTTATACTGCTCAGCAGTGTCTCGCGATATTTTAAGGCTTTTTTGCACGACAGTCGTAATGTCTTCTCCTCCAATCCCTTGCACGGTTGATGTAAATGCCACTTGATTATTAGCAACAATAATCAAGCCAGTGCGCGTCTTGCCCATATCTATAATGAGCACCGTCTCCTTTACTTGCGGGAGTAAGAGTGCTCGAGCAATGGCATGGGCCTCAATCTCAAAGGCATTAGGCGTTAGTAACGCCCCTTGGCACGCGTGTACATACTCATTTACATCCTCACGACTTATTGCAGAGACAACGAGATCGTAAGCACCATCAGTACGCTCTGTGATAAGATCGTAATCAAAAAGCACACTCTGTGCAGGTACCGGTATTTGATTTTCTAACTGCAACTCAATAGAGGCACGGATATCTTTTCGTGGCATCTTAGGAATAGAAAGAAAAAATGTATACGCGCGCTCTTCTGGAAGAGAGAGGATGATCTCTCTTCTTGAAAGCTTCTCACATGCTTGATGTAAGGCGCCAGACAACTGTTCCACATCGCGGACCCTTCCCCCTTCGACAATACCTGGGGTTAATGCCGATTCGCCATAGCTAAGGAGATGCGGGGATCCGTATTCGTGAGACAGCACTACATACTTAATTGAGCGATCAGAAATATCTACACCAGTAGCAGGCATCATAAGAAAGCGTGGCGACGGGAAAAAACGCAAAATTGCTGAACGCAGTTTCACTTTTTTATTATAGCATCACTTGTGATTTAAAAAGCTCTCAAGAATGAGTGCCGCGGCCCGTGCATCAGTGCCAGCATCCTTAGAAATAACTCGTGAGGCCTCACGCGTAGTAAGTACCTCATCCTCATATTGTACGGGGAGTCCTGTCTCTGCGGTAAAGTGTTCGGCAAATGCATATACATTTTTCATTATCGCATTCTCTGTTCGTTCATAACTGAGAGATCGTCCAATAATCACTTCTTCTACTTGCTCACTCGCACAAATCTCAGCAATCGTTTGTAATGCCTTGCGGTCATTTTTTATAACCGCGTGAGGAAAAGCAAAATGCCCCTCCTCATCAGAGAGCGCAAGACCAATTTTCTTAGTGCCATAATCAATACCGAGATAGCGCATAGTATTAGTGTAGCATACCCTTAAGAGCGCGGACCGTGCCGGTCCTTGCGTCAATGTACGCACGATCCGGATAGAGAGAGAAAATATCGTTACAACGAGTAACATGTCCTACTGGGGCTCGTAGATAACAATCTAGTATCACCTGCTTTCCTTTTGTAAAAGTATTAATCTCAATAATACGCTGAGTAAAGGTGTTTATATTAACAACGAGTAAAGCAATGAGGAATATTTTAACAATGCTTCCTTTATTAGGAATATCAGAGAAGATAAAAAACATTCCAAGCGGTATGAGCATGGAAAAAGAAACGTAACGAGATGAAGAGGCTAGCCCCAGACCAAAAGCTGATCGACCAACGGTAATACATACTATAAAGACGAGTGCAAAAAGTATGGCACTAATACCATACACAAGGAGAGGTGCAGATTTCTTGCTCTGCCGCAAAATAAGCACTCCTAAGAGAGTGGTGCTTATTGTAGTGCCAGTGAGAATGCAATTTATCCAAAAATCATCACCAAAGTAGAAAAAACCGCCACTAACAACCACCGCAATGAAGCGAAAGGTATCAAGACTCGGGATGAATGTAAGAATAGTCTGAAAGTTGGGTTGGAACCCAATCCAATAAGCACACATTATCACTACATTTACTCCTATGAATATCCATTCTTTTCTCTGTGACCAGAGTAAGTATATAAGTGTAAACAGAGGAATAATGAGTCCATGCAGGCTTGAAAATGCACCAAAGAGTGAGAGAATCGTCATACATAAAGGACGCATCTCTCTGGTAGTAAGATAGAACGAGAGAAGCCAGAGAGAAAATAAAAGGAGCGGAAAAACAAATGCGATTTGAAAACCCCAAGTTATATTTTCAATTTGAAGTACATTTAAAAAGACGAGGGGGAGAAAAATATCGCTGATACATACCCTCTTACGAGCACGATAATAGAAATAACTAAAAATACAGAGTGAAGCAATAATAAAGCCATTTACTAATACAATCTCCCAATATTGATTCCAGTGAGTAAGATACGCAAGTCCTTGCGTTAACAGGAGTCCAAACCCAATACGATGTTCATTGTGTTGAAATGCAAGCGTCTCCCATAAATGAAAGCGGTGAGAGAGAATATCAACCAATGTCCACTGATCCCGAAAGGGAATATTTACTGTATTAATAACGATGATGTGAACATAGTAATACATGAGAAGCACCCATGTAGTAGCCACAATAATTATCGGGAGACGAACATAGTTAAACCATAACTGAAACACACGGAATAAGTACCGGGGTAATACATGTAGAATTTTCATCTTTGTCACACCAGCTTCCCTCCCTCGCCAACTAATAGGGATGACCGCGTAAGAACAATCATTCGATATAGACTTGAGTGGTAATTCAACCGTTAGTTCAAAACCAGTACTTACGAGTGAAAAGGCATCAATACGGCTCTTACGATACAATTTAAATGCATTGGTGCTATCGTAGTATTGAAGATTAAAGAGTACCCCAATGAGCAGGTTGCCGAGACGATTTAAAACATACTTCCAGTACGGATAGTGTATGAGCGAACGAGTACGAAGAAAACGAGATCCAAACACACAGTCATAACCCCCACTTGCCTTCAAAGAGTAGTTAATAAGATCGCTGGGATCATCTGATCCATCAGCCATAACTAACGCAACATATTCTCCTTTAGCATGCGCGAGTCCTTCGCGTACCGCAGAACCAAAACCGGGTACACCAGTCCGAGAGATAAGGGTAAGACAAGGAATCTCTTGCAAGAGCTCCTTCACCGCATCCTTTGTAGTATCGGTGCTCCCATCATCAACAACAATAATCTCGTGCGAAATAGTTTCAGTAAGGAGTGCAGTATGAAAACTTCGCACTGTAGCGCCAATGCTTTCTACTTCATTTCGTGCTGGAATAATGAGAGAAATGCGGAACATGAGTATACAGGGACGGAAAGAATGAGATTCGAACTCATAGTGTCCTTACAGGCTCTCCAGTCTTTGTCGATTCTATTCGCACAAGATGTGATTGTAGAATCGAGCATCCCGCGCAAGGCGGAGGCGAGAGGATTCGAACCTCTGATACCCTTTCGGATATAATGGTTTTCAAGACCATCCCTTTCAACCTCTCAGGCACGCCTCCGCCTTATTCGGGACAAGGCCGTTATCCTACCATACCTTATTTTTTCTGTCTCATCTACCTCCGATTTTGCGTCCAAGGTATAAGAACACAAATCCAATGAGATAACCGCCAAGAATATCTAGAGGATAGTGTACTCCCAAATAGAGACGACTAAAGCCAATCAATAATACGAGCGAGATGGCAATAGAGATACCAATTCTACGCTTATGTCGTGAATGCGTACGCCGTAAAAAAAGGAAAATAGTAAGCGCATAGACAGAGACCGAGAGTGTTGCGTGTAGACTGGGAAAAGAACTAAAGCGCTCGGTAATAAGTGCAAATGGTGCGACGGGACGAATACGGAGTACAGCATCTTTTAAGAGAACAACTGAATATGCGCTCCCTAGATAAGAACATACGAGACCAAGACCTGCGCGCAGATCCCGTCTGAAAAGAAGGAAGTAAATAAAAAAACCTATCACCGCTCCTCCCGCGACCCACACATGTCCCAACTTCGTCAACTCTAAAAAAATACTATTCAACCATGGTACACGCCAAGCAGTAACCGTCTCAACAATACTATGATCAAGTGAGATAAGCGCATTCATGGCAATGGAGTATATACACAGTATACCTCCTACACAGGTCTCTGCTACAATAGGAATATGGATGGCCGTACCACATTTTCTTGGGTTGCGCTTGAACACGATGAAAAGGAGCACTCCATCGACTGGTACTGGGGTTTTGGTGCAATGGTACTTGCACTTGCTCTCGTCTCAATCTTTTTCAATAACATACTTCTCGCACTCATCTTTCTTCTTGGAGGATTCTCGTATATGACTTACACGGCGCGCAAGCCAGAAGAGGTAACCGTTACTATTTCGAGTCGCGGCGTACATATGGGAAGAACAATGTACCCTTTTGGAGAAATACATGCGTACTCTTTTGACCTAGAGCCGCCACGACGACGCTTGGTGCTCATCTCGGATCGTGCGATAGTGAGTCATATCTACATTCCTATTGACGCGGATGAGGACATTGCCTCCATCCGCGAACATTTGAATCCCTTCATAGATGAGGTACCCTACCTCCCCACTCTCGTCGATAGAATTACAGAGTACTTATAGCAGTCCTCTCGACAGGAATCGAACCTGTATTACAAGCTCCGCAAGCTTGCGTCCTATCCGTTGAACGACGAGAGGAAGATTTTATCGTGTAAAAACCACGCTTACGCGACAGGATTCTTTACTTTAAGACCCACTTGCATAGCACTACGGCGAAAGAACTTCACCAGTCGTGACTTCTTTCGTGCTGCCGTATTCTCTTTTATCACACCGCGTTTTGCAGCCTTATCAATAGCTTGGAATGCGACGCTCAACTCTTTCTCATTCTGCGGACTTATCAAAGCGATTTTCTTAGTATCTTTAATGGTGGAGCGCATCTTCTTCCTGCGCGCATCATTAACTACACGCTTACGCGCGGAACCACGGAGTGCTTTTTTTGCTGATTGTGTTATTGGCATAATGGTACCTAGAGGAGTGTACCAGACCTACACCGCCTTGGCAATCCCTGCTATAGTGTCCCTATGATTGGCTCAATTACCGGTACTGTCGCCCAAAAAGGAACTCGATCGCTCACTATTGATGTGCATGGTGTCGGTTTTTGCGTCTTTGTACCTTCAGACACTCTCCTCGCCAACGCACTCGGGTCTCCGGTATCACTCCTCACCCACCTCGCCGTACGAGAAGACGCACTAGAACTCTACGGCTTTAGTGATTCAGAAAGTCTGCGACTCTTTACTCTTCTTATTGGTATCCCCGGTATTGGTCCAAAGAGTGCTCTCGCCATCCTCTCGCTTGCAAGCCCTGCCGCCCTCTCCCGTGCCGTACACGACAATGATCTCGCCTACCTCACCAAGGTCTCGGGGATAGGGAAAAAGAGTGCAGAAAAAATTATTCTTGAACTACGCGATAAACTCATGAAGGATGAGAATGCAATTACAGGATCTGCTACCGACACTGATGTGTTGGAGGCACTGCGCTCACTCGGCTATTCACTGAATGAATCTCGTGAAGCGCTCAAACACATACCAGTTGAATGCATAGAAACAAGCGCGCGCATCCGTGAAGCCTTACGATATTTAAGCACATGAAAAAGATAATCTCTATCTATCACTATCTCTGGGCACTATGTGCCGCGCTCTGGTACCACTTACCTGCACAAAGACTTGTTGTCATTGGTGTTACGGGAACTAAGGGCAAATCTACGGTGGTAGATATTATCGCAGCAATACTCGCTGAAGCAGGAAGAAAGACAGTCATCTCTTCAACTGTGCACTTTTCTATTGCAGGGAAGAGCGAGCGAAATCTCACAAAAATGTCTATGCCGGGGAAAGGTTACCTACAGCAATTACTTGCACGAGGGATCAAAGAAGGGTGCACTCATGCGGTCATTGAGATGACGAGCGAGGGAGCCCGTCAACATCGGCATCGCTTTATCCCGCTTAATGTACTCGTCGTCACTAACATCTCTCCAGAGCACATTGAATCACACGGCTCCTACGAAAACTACCTCGCAGCAAAAGTATCTATTGCACAAGAGTTGGAACGATCAACGAAACCAAACCGCTCTCTTGTGGTAAATCGTAACGACCAAGAAAAGTCTCACTTTCTCTCGCTTTCTGTGCCACACAAGATTGAGATAGGTACAGAAGACACATTCCCCTACTCCACACTGCTCCCCGGAGAGATGAATCGCTTTAATATCCTCATTGCCGCCGCGGCGGCACGCGCAGTTGATATAAGTGAAGAAGTAATTACAAGAGCAATTCAAAAATTTCACGGAGTGCGCGGTAGAATGGAGCAGATAGAAAATAACCGTGGTATTACTATCTATGTAGATTACGCGCACACTGCAGACTCACTTCGCGCCGCTTACAAGGCGAGCGGTACAGGACCAAAGATTTGTGTATTAGGGAGTTGTGGTGGTGGAAGAGATACATGGAAGCGCCCCGTCATGGCACGGATTGCACACGAGTACTGTGAAAAGATCATCTTTACGAATGAGGATCCCTACGATGAAGATCCAGAAGCAATTCTCAACGACATGAGTTCTGCGCTCCCCCATGGAGCATCATTGAGTATTCTCAACCGTCGTGAAGCAATTAAGACAGCACTCAGAGAGGCGAAACAAGGTGATACAGTTATGATTACCGGCAAAGGCACCGATCCGTACATTATGGGCACTCACGGGACCAAAATTCCATGGGATGATGCAACGGTGGTACGAGAAGAGTTGCAAGCCCTAGAGAATCAAGTGTAAAGATATGACTCGCACACAGCAGATTGCCGGAGCTTGTATTGTGGGTATTATTCTCACAGCACTTGGTATATGGTTTATCTCAAGTAGAGATATCGCCCTTTCTTTTCCAATTCGACCAGAAGCACAGAGCTCCTTATTTGGCGCAATGTCATTGACGCGAACAACAGAAATATCTTTGGGTAAAAAAAGTCACGAGTATCTTATAATAGACTACACCGCACACGAGGGTAAGCCACAAAAAATCTCTGGGTGGAGTATAGAGAGTACAAAAAAAAAGATGCGGGTTTCTATCCCTGAAGGGAATATGCTCTTTCGCCAAGGAGTAATACCGACACTCTCTCCCATCTTACTCTTTCCCGGAGAGAGGGCACTCGTCTCAAGTGGATCCTCACCGGTAGGTATTTCATTCCAGACTAATATCTGTAGTCCAACACTAGAGCAGTTTCAAACTTTTTACCCAGCACTTGCAAGAACAGAAAACACTATTACTGAAGGTTTTTACAATGACTGTGTGAAAGAAGAAAGCGACGATCCGCAATTCTTCTCTCCAGAATGGAGAGTATTCCTAGATACGCAGGATTCTCTTTTCTCATCTGAGCATGATCGTCTCATACTGCGGGATGAACAAGGACTCATTGTTGCAGAGTATCGTTACTGAGAGAAAACAGCGCAATCCCACAAGCAACAGAGACATTGAGTGATTCTTTTGTGCCGCGCATAGGGATCTCAATAATAATATCAGTGAGTGTAAGGAGTTTGTCTCCAATCCCGTCAACTTCATTCCCCACAACGAGCGCCGCATTCTTTTGTAAGGTGATGGTACGATAGTCTACTGATTGTTCACTCTGCTCAAGTGCAATAATCTGCACTCCTGATTGTTTGAGTTCTGTAAGAAGTGTGTCACTATTCTCTCGTAGCTCCCACTCCACGCTCTTTTCCGCCCCAAGAGAGGCTTTAAGCACATGAGTATTTGGACGACCAAAGCGATCTACCGGTGTGGGAGTAATTCCGCAGAGGTAGACCTTCTTTACCCCAACCGCATCCGCGCTACGCAAAATACTCCCCACATTTTCACTGCTTCGCACATTGTGGAGAATGAGAGAAAGTGAGTGTGACATCAGTGTCCGCCCAGTAGGATTCGAACCTACGACCCTCTCCTTAAAAGGGAGCTGCTCTACCAACTGAGCTATGGGCGGCTCGCGAAATAATACCACAGACGCCCCTTCTGTCCACGCTACACACTTAAAATGATTGACTCGAGAGCGATATCCATTTCTGCTTCGCCAGAGACCACACGCGAGGAGAGAAGTGCGAGAGAAAAAGAGAGCTCATTCAGCTCATCACGAGAATAGTTCCTCTCATACGCATGAGCTCTATTATAGACATTGGGTTTTAGTCCTGACTCGACGAGAGTAGTTTGTGATGCGAGAAGCATAGTCTTTATCTGCCAGATGAGCGGACGGAGAAGATCGTCATTAGAGATCCCTGCCATCCGTGCGCGTTGCAACTCAACCCATGCACCTTTTCT
The DNA here is from genome assembly GCA_964574105.1 of uncultured Candidatus Saccharibacteria bacterium. Classification (GTDB taxonomy): domain Bacteria; phylum Patescibacteriota; class Minisyncoccia; order Phycocordibacterales; family UBA9988; genus UBA9988. The sequence goes on from CAZNKH010000003.1 coordinate 14,583, forward strand.
ATCACGCTCTCCTATCTTTTGTGGCAGGGAAAAAATATTGTACTCAAGAGTTGCAGAAGGAGGTGCAAACGAGTACAGTTTTCCGTGTGTTTCAATGAGGGATAGTAATTTTTTATCAAGGGAATGTTCAAAGAGAAGGAAGTGATTTTCCGATTTTCCCATCGCAATAATAAGGTCAGAAAAAATCTCTTTTATTTCCTTATTCTCACTGAGCCGAAAACAAGAGACAAGATAGGCTCCACCAAAAAAACTTTTCTGAGATGCCGCATCAAAGACATCCTTCACATCGAGGGATTCGTCAGTAAACGCAAGATGTTGTGCCTCCGGATATTTGCGAGAGAATTGCTCCTTCAAAAGGCGATACCTTTCTCCAGCTTTCAGATTCCCATTCCCTACCACTGCGTAGATCATACTTACACTTCAATAGTAATACCAACAGGACAGTGATCAGACCCTTCTACTTGTGTCAAAATAAAAGCATCCTTCACCTGCTTCATAAAATGCTCGCTTACAAAAAAATAATCAATGCGCCATCCCACATTACGCTCGCGAGCAAGCGCACGGTAACTCCACCACGAGTACTCCTTTTTGTCTGGGTGGAGGTAGCGGAAACTATCTATGAGACCGTGTGAGACAAACTTATCCGCCCAGCGTCGCTCCTCATTGGTAAATCCTGGGTTACCTACATTCTCCTTCGGTCGCGCGAGATCAATTTCATGGTGAGCCACATTAAAGTCACCGCAGGCTACCACCGGTTTATTTCCTTCTAGACGAGCTACATATTTCAAAAAAGTATCATTAAACTTTTCTTTAAAATCCAGACGAGAGAGCTCGTGATTTGCATTGGGGAAATAGCAGTTCAAAAAATAAAATTTTTCAAACTCTAATGTTTGCACGCGCCCTTCTTTCTCTTCGATAAGCGCCCTTGTATGAGTGCCGGGCTCGGTAAATCCATTGCTCACCGCAATTGGCATAATTCTTGTGAGTGTCGCGGTACCGCTATAGCCAGGCTTCTCTGCTGGATTCCAAAACTCTGTATAATTAGCAAAATCAAATTCTACTTTCTCTCGCGCCTCATTACTTATCTTAATCTCTTGTAAGCCCAGTACATCAGGTTTCTTATGTCTTAAAAAATCTACAAAACCCTTATTCACCGCAGCGCGTACCCCATTCACATTCCATGATAGTAAAGTGAGTTTATTCATGGGGAGAAATAAGTGTCTTAACAATCTGAAAATCTTTTTTCAGAGTGTCTTTCATCCCACTATTGTATACCGCCACTGCCGGGTGGTAGAGACAGACGATGGAGATATCTCCATACGAGGCTTTGGCGGCAAAGCTCTTTCCGTGCATATACGAGATTGGCTGGAGATATAGCTCCATTTCAAACTTTCTCATAATATAACCAAGTGAGTAGCGCCCAAGTGTCGCAATGATAGACGGCTGGATAATCTCAATCTGTCGATCAAGAAATGGCCCATATATGTTAATCTCCTCTGGGAGTGGATCACGATTTTCTGGCGGACGATCTTTTAAAATATTCGCAATGTAAACTTCAGTGCGATTCATGCCAGCACTTTTCAAGAGTTCTTCTAGTACTTTCCCTGCCCTACCTACAAAAGGCCTCCCCGTCTGCGCCTCTGTTCTCCCGGGGGCCTCACCTACAAACATCAATTCTGCATAATGGTTCCCCTCTCCAATGACAGGAGAAAAGTGATTCTTTATTCTATATTCATACAGTGGAGATCTCTCAAGCGCAAGAACCTCATTCTTTATCTGCTTTAGTGCCTCTCTACGGTCATTCTCTATCATAATCTGAATATATCACAAACCCCGTCTGTCCGCTGGGGCGGATTAGACGGGGTTATGAATAAAGAATCTTTCCTAAACTTAAGGAGTTGTTGTTGCTGTTCCCGTTGCAGTAGTACTTGTTCCCGTTGCAGTAGTACTCGCGGTCTTTACTGCTGTAGGATTATTAATATCTCCACAGGCAATAGACTTTTTCACATCTTTCTCCGATTTTTGAATACTAATTGCGAGTGGGAGTCCAGTGAGCATCTGTTCCACCGTCTTCGTATCAAGAACAGTCTCTGAGGTACCTCCAACAACATTAGCAAGTGTATATTTTGCCTCACCGAGATTTGCGCAAGATCCTGCATACACAAACGCAGGTTGAGCGACCCCGGCAGGAGTGTTACTCACTGTTATGGTAATCTTTAGTTTTCCATCTACATTTTCTAACACTGCCGCTCCAGACTCACCCGACTTTGCTACTTCAGCGAGAGTAACATTCACGCGGGCTGACTCCACGACTGGGGTAGAAGTAGCAGTCTCATCACTTATAGAGATTTCCGATTCGTCACTCTTATTTTTGAATACGAGATATCCAACCACAATGAGTGCGACTATAACAATCAGGATAATGGCGTTTTTCATAGTGTTCATTCAGTCTTAAATCTCTGCTTACTCTGCTTCTTGAGTAGAGGTGCCTACCGTATCATCTACAGATACAGCGGTACTCGTGCTCGCAGAAACAACATTAAGAAGTTCTATCTCAAACTTGAGCGTTGCATTTGCTGGGATAGGGCCCACCGTCTGTGCTCCATATCCAAGTTCTGGGGGGATCGTAAGCACGCGCTTGCCTCCGACTCTCATACCGAGTAGACCCTGTTCCCATCCTTGAATTACTTGTCCCGCACCAATAGTGAAGCTGAAAGGCTCTCCACGATCAATACTGGAGTCAAACTTAGTTCCATCAGCAAGAGTGCCAACATAGTGGACTGTGACCGTATCCCCCATCTTTGCCTCCTCTGTACTTGTTCCAACGAGTGTATCTTCAATCATAGGACCTTGCGTTACACCAACTGATGCCTCTTGTGCAGGGACCTCAGTACCACGACTCTGATAGCCTAAAATCACCAGGATTGCGATGATGATGATTGCTATGATGAATAATATAAACTGTTTGTTCATATTTCTCTTATATATCAACTAATAATCCTCCTGTGAATGCGAGCGTATCGCATTCGTTGCCGCTTGTCTATATTGACAATACTCGCATTGCAACGCACTCTTCGGGAGACGGTCTCCCATCAAGCACCCGCGCGCATCTAGTATAGCACTTTCAACCCAGCTGTCGTCCCCCTCATAGGGGATAATACTGACAGTAAATTCCAGTCTTGCGTCAAACGCCGCTCTATCTCGCCGTCCATTAGCATATACAAAGTAGCCGATAGGAGAAACAGAGAAGCTAAGCTTCCGCAAAAGCCATTGATATATCTCCATTTGATTCTTATAGCCACGCTGCCATTCCGCATCAAGGTTTACCTCAGAATCTTTACTGGTAGATTTGTAATCCACCACAATAATTTCTCCTTCTGGGGTCACCCAGAGGTCATCCACCGCGCCCGTGATAATAAAATTACTCGGTTTGTGATGATACTGGATTCCCACAAAGTTCTCTCGCCACTCATTGAGCTGTGGATGCGAAAAGGGAATAGCCTTAATTCCATAGCGTTTCATCAGGGGATGCGGTTCTCCCTTTGCACGATGGATATCAAACTCTTTTTTAAACAGGTGGTCTACTGCCGAGTTTAAATTGAAAGGGAGCTGCGACGGCTTTCCTACCCCAAGACGACGATCGAGGTAGAAACAATGTTGACAGCGTAGAAAGTCTTCGATCTTTGAACGGGAAAGCTTAAATGGTTCCTGTGAATGGGGATTAAAAATATTTCTGGTACGAATTGCCATAGCTACTAGGGTAGCATAGCAGTACTACTATAGTGAATATGAAGAGAAAGAAATCTGCAAATCTCATGAGAATCAAGAATAAAAAAACTCTCTCACCTATAGATAAGAGAGTTTAAGAAGGTACCGAGTGCTTGCTGCAAATACAGAGCCCTTATAGACCACACGGTGACCAAATGTGCCATCGTGATTATCTCTATTTATATACAAAAGCTCAGCCCCCCCAAGATAGAGAGATATTATTTCATCATCAGTCGCCTGATACACGGCTCGTACTCCGCATTTCTTCTTATTCCTTTCAAAAATCCGATCTGCTGGATGCATTTCGCCACCTCCTCAAATAATGTAAAGATCAATTAGATAAAGAGATAACATACCACAACTATTATGTCAATCCCCCATTAAGACGATTGTATCATTATGATTATCCCGACTCCTTCCAATTTCTCCCCGTGCCAAGCGAGACAGAGAGGGGCACAGCAACCTGTGCAGCTCCCTCCATTGCTTCTATAATAATCGCAGAGACTTCTTCTGTCACTTCACACTCTACTTCGTAGATAAGCTCGTCGTGTACTTGGAGGATGAGATGTGCTCTTTCAGAAAGACCGCGCTCCATTAATATTTCTTCCGATCGGCGCATCGCAATCTTGATGAGATCTGCCGCTGTCCCTTGTAAGGGAGCATTCATCGCCATTCGTTCGGCACTTGC
>CAZNKH010000003.1:19048-22586 GCA_964574105.1 uncultured Candidatus Saccharibacteria bacterium
AAATAGGGTAGACGGGATCTGATCTCGGGGAAATAGCGTCTTCGTCCAAAGTATGTCTTTGTATAACCGTTCTTTCTCGCATATTCTTTGACCCCTTCAAAAAAGAGCCCAATGCGCGGGAAACTCTCAAAGTATTGCTCGTAAAACTCCTTTGCTTCTTTCAGATCCGTTCCAAGATTTTTTCGGAGTGCTTGTACTCCCATTCCATAGATGATGCCGAAGTTGATGATCTTTGCCCTTCGCCGCATATCCTTAGTCACCTCCCCTTCCGGCACGCGAAATACGCGTGAGGCGACAGAACTGTGCACATCCTTTCCATCTTTAAAGATTCTAATTAATTCTTCATCCTCCGCCATCACCGCGAGTACGCGCATCTCAATCTGCGAATAGTCACACGAGACCCATGTATGGCCTGGAGTTGCAATGAAGGCCTCTCTGATTGCCTCACCGTGACCCTCTCGGACAGGGATATTTTGAAGATTAGGGCTGTCTGAAGACATTCTTCCTGTCGTTGTCCCTGTCTGGTTTAAGTGCGCGTGGAGCCGATCATCTTCATCCACCAGCGAGGGTATAGCATCAATGTATGTCCCGAGTAATTTTTGTAATTCACGATAGAGAAGGATGTCGTCAATAATTGGATGCTCTCCTTGTAACTTTACCAACTCGCTCTCTTTAGTAGAGAGTGTCCCGCCATTTGTCTTCGCTATTCCTTTAGTGGGGAGTCCGAGCTTTTCAAACAAAAGTTCTGAAATCTGTTTTGGTGAATTGACATTAAACTCTTCTCCCGCTTCTTTGTAGATGCGTCGCTCAATGAAGCCGAGTTTCTTATGGTACTCAACAGAGAGTGAATGTAAGAGCGCAGTATCCACTAACACTCCGTGCCGTTCTGCTCGCGCAAGAATAGGGATGAGCGGGAGCTCTATTCCTTCATACACAGGCCAGAGTTCTTTCTCTCTCAATTCTTTTTCAAGAGTTGAAAGTGCGGAGCTAATGTCTTTCTTTTTTGTATAAGTACTAATATCAGCGCGGCTTGCAATAGTGCGCGTAGAATCAAGGAGCCAGAGTGCAATGCGCGCTCGCACAAATGATTCATCTAGCTCCTCATTAGTGGGTGAATCTTCGTTAGTAGCTAAGATTGATGCATCAGAAGAAATGTTGCGTAAGAGCGAAAGTGCACGGCGTTTCAGACTTTCAAACTCAAGCTCATCAAAGAGGTTGACGAGGGCGGACTCTGTTACACCATCTCTCCAATCTCCTTCCGGAATGATGTATTGGACTGGAGCATCACGACGAATTGTTGCAAGTGCTTTAGAAAAAAGTGCCTCCTCTTCATTTTCTAAAAGCAAATCAGACACACGAGCCTTGATGCCGGCTTTTGTAAATAGCTCTGGAGTTTTTTTGAGCTTTTTATATATCTCTTCTATGGTGCCGAATTGTGTTATGAGTTCAGTTGCCGTCTTTTCCCCTATCCCAGGCACGCCCACGATATTGTCTGACGGATCACCGCGGAGCCCTTTGTAGTCGGCAATCAGAGACGGTTCAAAACCAAAACGCTCTTTTACCATCTTTTCATCATAGAGTACTGTGTCAGTAAGCCCCTTACGCAAGGTGTAGACGCGCACACGCTCCCCATCCACTAATTGGAGTGTATCCATATCACCAGAAGCAATAATGATTGAGATGTTTTTTTCTTTTTTGAAACGCTCCACTAAAGTACCAAGGATATCATCTGCTTCAAACCCAGGATGTGCAATGATAGGAATACCGAACGCGGTAAAAATACTCCGTGATCGTTCAATCTGCACAATTAAATCATTGTCAGCTTTTGCTCTTCCCGCCTTATAATCCTCATATATTTTTTTACGGAAGGTTGGTTCAGGGAGATCGTAACACGCAACGAGATAGTCTGGTTTAAGCTCTGTGATAATCTTCATCAACATTGAAGCAACCCCGTAGAGTCCTCCTGTTGGATACCCTGCCCTAGTACGGAGATCAGGGAGCGCGTGGTAGGCACGGTGAATGATCGCGTGTGCGTCTAAGAGGACGAGTAGTTTCTTACCCGACGGTGAAGTATTAGTTTTCTTAGTAACTGATTTCATGGTGAGTATCGGAGATAAATTTTAGAGAAATATAAATAGCGGTGGATGGGATACTTTCACCTACACGCTCTGGCCACTCTATCACAATACAGAGTTTGGAATCTTCCATAAGAGCGCCCCACCCGAGACGAATAAGTTCATCTGCACTTTCTAGACGGTAGGCATCAATATGAACAAGGTGGGAAAAAGGACATTCTTTTTGAATCTTATAAATCCTCATAATGGTAAAGGTTGGGCTCACTACCGCTTCAGTGATACCAAGCGCCTCCGCAACCCCTTGTGTAAAGGTCGTTTTCCCCGCCCCCAAATTACCAGCGAGAGCAAGTATGAGTGCATGACTCCGTTCTTGAGAGAAGAGGGACATCATAAGCTCTTTTGCGCACTTCTTCATCTCTTCTGCGCTCTGTGTACTGCGCTGCATCACCATATTGTAACAAAAAAGCCCCCTTGCTGGTCCGCCGGAGGCAAAGAACCAGACAAGAGGGCTTTGGGGAGGAGCTGCTCACTTACCAACAATCATCATTATGATAGTGGCGTGGTGACCGGTATGACGATCTGTGATCGTAATGACGGTCATAACGATCATACTGTTGCTGATAGCGAGAATGTTGATAACGAGGTCGATAGTTGCAGTTATTAAGTTGATGGTATCTATCGTACCGCTGTGAATAGCGTGGTGAACGATGACCAAATCCTAAATTGAAATCAAGTCCAATCTCAAACAAGGATGGAGTCGGCTCAGGAAAATAAACCGGCATCGGCGGAACTGGCGGAATAAATACGGGATACTCTTCCACTATCACCCTTTCCACAGGCCTATCAACTTCGATGTAGATAGGCCTCTCTACAACCCTTTCAACAACTCGATCCACATAGCGGATTTCCGGCTGTGACACTGTTGGAGCTGGCTGCCATGCAGGAATTGGAGTCGCCTGCAATGGCGCATCCACCGTTGTAACCCGAGCCCGCTCTTCACCTCCCGGCTCACCTGCGCAAGCTGAAAGTGCAAAAAATACGATAGCAAGTACCACCACAACGAGACAGAAAGCGTTTTTCTTATTCGGCTTCATCTTCTTCTACTCCTCATATATTCCCATTCGCTAACGCGAATTGAAGGGATTTTCAACGATTCTATGTCTATTATAGCATATGCGGTCTATTTGTCAATAGGTTACTCAAAAAGGCGTATGATACACTAGAGAGATGATTAGTTTTGATGAAGAAAAACAGAATAAGCGTATTGCTGACCTTCACGCAAAAGAAGAAGAAGATTTGGCGCAGATTGTGGCCGCAAAATTTGGTATCCCCTACATTGATCTCTCTACACTCGCCATTAACACGGACGCCCTACGCATCATCCCCCAAGAAGAAGCAGAGCGATCTTTTGTTGCTTCTTTTCAAGCTACTGGGAAGAAAATTAGCATTGCCGCCGCAATACC
>CAZNKH010000003.1:22596-36958 GCA_964574105.1 uncultured Candidatus Saccharibacteria bacterium
ACCAGACTCCCCCGCCGTCTCTGGAGTCCTTGAAGAGTTAAAAGAGAAAGGATTCATCCCCTCGCTTTATATTGCATCAAAAAAGAGTCTCGCGCGCGCATGGGAACATTACGCAGAAATTTCTAAAAGTTCCCGTACTGACGCGGGAGTTATCTCAATTTCTGAAGAGGTACTCTCTTTGTACTTAGAAAAAATAAAGAGTATCGAGGACGCGCAAAAACTCATTGAACAAGAAAAGGAAGCTGTACGGTCAGGAAAGGGAATCTCCGATCTTGTTGAAGTCATACTCTCTGGAGCAATCGCACTCTCATCATCTGATGTTCACATTGAGCCAGAGAATACCTCTATACGCCTGCGCTATCGATTGGACGGAGTGCTCCAAGACATTACACATATAGACGCAAAGATTTTTCACAATGTACTTATGCGCATTAAATTGGTGTCTGCGATGAAACTGAATCTAAAAGATGTCGCACAAGATGGTCGCTTTAGTATCCGAATCAAGGGTACCGAGATGGAGATCCGCAGTTCTATCATCCCAGGAGCTTATGGGGAGTCTGTAGTTATGCGTGTATTAAATCCAGAAACAATCGCGCTCACCTTTGATAAACTGGGTATTGAGCCGCGACTCAAGAATGTTTTTGAAGAAGAACTTTCTAAACCAAATGGGATGATTCTTTTAACAGGGCCAACGGGGAGCGGTAAAACCACGACACTCTACGCATTTTTGCGCTATGTTTCAAATACTGGGAACAAAATCATCACGATAGAGGACCCCGTTGAGTACCACCTTGAAGGCATTAATCAAACACAAGTAGAAGAGGATAAGGGCTACACATTCTTAGAAGGGCTCCGTTCCGCCCTACGCCAAGACCCAGACATTATTATGGTGGGTGAGATTCGTGACAAAGAAACAGCGGGGGTCGCTGTTAATGCCGCACTTACCGGACACTTAGTGTTTAGTACCCTCCATACCAACACTGCCGCAGGCACCATTCCTCGCCTTATTGACTTAGGTGTTAACCCAAAGGTTATTGGATCAGCACTCACCATCGCTATTGCGCAGCGCCTAGTACGAAAATTGTGTGAGAAGTGTAAAAAAGAGGCGACTCCCTCACCCGAAGAACTATCCCTACTACAAAAGACTACAAGCGCAATCACACTACGCCGTCCGGACATAGAGGTTCCCCTGAGTGACCACTATTTTGTAGCTGTCGGCTGTTCTTTTTGTAATATGACTGGTTACAAGGGGCGGAGCGGTATTTTTGAAGCGATACGCTCAGATGAAGCAATTACTACCGTCACAATAAATAATCCAAGTGAGCGGGAGATCAAGCACGCAGCGCTCCCGCAAAATATTCTCACCATGCGTGAGGATGGAATCTTAAAAGTATTACGCGGTGACACCTCCTTAGATGAGTTGGGGCGTGTCATAGACCTGAGCGGTGAAGATCATTGAGATTGAGCGAAAAAATCTCTAAACAATCCTTCTTGGAACTCCAAAAAGGCAGGCTTGCCCACAAGGATGACCCCAGCAATCCCGCCGAAACGAGAAAACCAAGATGTCCTAGCAAACAGACCCATAGGCTTGCGCCCCGATTGCTTAGAGATTACTCCGTTCAATCAGAATAGACACTAGCATACATTATATTTTATGTCAAGTAATCAAATAAAAGAAGCCGAGATAGCGGTACACGAGCATCATCTAGACAGTGCCTTGCGACCAAATTCATGGGATGAGTATGTGGGACAGGAGCACATAAAAAGAAACCTCCGTATTCTTCTATCGGCAGCAGAGGAACGCAAGCATCCACCAGAGCATCTCCTCTTCTATGGGCCTCCGGGTCTAGGGAAAACCACACTCGCCCACTTGATTGCGCGAGAGATGGGAGCACAGATTAAAACGACCTCTGGTCCTGCGATTGAAAAAGTAGGAGATATTGCATCCATTCTTACCAATCTCTCGACGGGAGACATTCTCTTTATAGACGAGGCTCACCGTCTCAACAAATTAATTGAGGAGGTACTCTACCCCGCAATGGAGTCAGGGATGCTCAACATCATTATTGGGAAAGGGCCGGGAGCACGAAGCATTCAATTAGAACTTCCGTCATTTACCCTAATCGCGGCAACCACGCGCATCTCACTCCTCTCCGCGCCGCTCCGTTCACGCTTTGGCGGCGGCATCTTCCGTTTAGAGTTTTACACCGAGGAGGAGATAGGTACGATTATCCGGCGGTCGGCACGGATACTTGCTGTTCCAATTGAGGAGAGCGCGATTACTGAAATTGCGCGGAGGAGCCGCTTCACCCCCCGTATGGCAAATCAATATCTGAAGCGTGCTCGTGATTATGCACAAGTTAAACGACGCCCATTAGACAAAGAAACTGTCCACGAGGCGCTCTCACTACTTGAGATTGATGAGTTAGGACTCTCTTCTATCGACCGCCGTGTACTCTCAGTTATTATAGAGACTTTCCATGGAGGACCAGTTGGTGTTGGCACAATCGCAACAGCGCTTGCGGAAGAAGAATCTACAATAGAAGAAATAAACGAGCCCTACCTCATACAATTGGGATTAATTGAGCGAACACCGAGGGGAAGAACGGCGACGGAGCGCGCATACAAGCACCTTGGTTACGATATACCCACACAAGCATCATTGATTTAAACTATGTCAGGACATAATAAGTGGTCACAGATAAAAAATAAGAAAGCTGCTGAAGATGCCAAGAAGAGTAAACTATTCTCCATGCTCGTACGAGCCATCTCAATGGAGGCACGAGCATCTGGCGGGGATCGCAATCATCCACGCTTACGCGCCGCAATAGAGAAAGCCCGTTCAGCAAATATGCCGACAGAGAATATTGAACGAGCGATTGTTAAAGGCGGTGGCGGTGAAGACTCATTCTATGAAGAGGTGCTCTATGAGGCTTACGGCCCCGGAGGGGCAGCACTCCTTATTGTAGGAATGACAGATAATAAAAATAGAACTGCGGCAGAGATCCGCCACCTCCTCTCGTCGCACGGAGCAAGCTTTGCAAATCCAGGAAGTGCACAGTGGGCATTCACTCACAAAGGTGACGAGTGGGAAGCGCAGACTCCCGTACTAATACGCGATGATGAGTTTGAAACACTAAAACACATCATTAATGTGCTGGACGAGCATCCAGATGTAAAAAATGTCTTCTCAAATGCAGCCCGCTCGTAATACCCCTGTGATTGTCTTGGGGATAGATCCAGGATACGACCGTTGTGGTATTGCAGTAGTTAAACAGACACAAAAGAAGGACTTCCTTCTCTGGTCATCGTGTATCACTCCAAAAAAAGGATCTTTGGACTCTCGTTTTTTTGAAATTGGTACTAGCGTAGAAGCTGTAATCACAGAATGGCACCCAACAATCGTCGCGTGTGAAAAGATTTTTTTTACAAAAAATCAAAAGACTGGAATCGCGATTGCTGAACTACGCGGAATCATCCGCTACATCGCCGCAATGCAGTCACTTCTATTTCTTGAATTCACCCCTCAAGAAATAAAACGCGCCGTCACCGGGTATGGGAATGCGGACAAGGGTCAGGTAAGCACAATGGTGAGGGCTTTACTTACTATGGATGCGGCTCGCCGATATGACGATGAGTACGACGCAATTGCGGTGGCCTTGACGGCGCGGCCACTAATGCGCTAACTTATCCACACGCTGTCATAGCATCGCATTGCAAATGATTGGTGGTATGATACAAAAAAATGGTCTCGCGGAGACTCTCATTACTAAGTTAATGTAATTGTATGGATGACGAATTGAATGACGATTTTAAGGATAAGGATGAGGATAACGAGGATGAAGATGAGGAAGAGGTAGGTTTTAAGGATGAAGATGAGAATGAAGAGGATGAAGAAGATTTTGGCTCTAGTTCTTTTGAAGAATAAAGACTAAAAATCTTCTCATAAAAAATACCGGCACAAGACCGGTATTTTTTATTACCTTGTATTGATAGAAAGAAAACGGTTCTTCCCTATTCGTAGTTGTTGAGATGTTTTGGATACTGAAATGGATGGGTCAGAAATTTTATTTCCCTCTACCTCAACCGCCCCCTCAAGTACCAGACGACGCCACTCCGATTTAGAGGTAATTAACCCAGATTGGAGCACCGCATCAGCAAGGAGTGATCCTTGTGCGACAGTAATTTCAGGTATTGCTCCCGTGATGAGCCCTCTACTAAAACGGTTATTAAATGTTTCTTGAGCAGTATCAGCGCTCTTCTTCCCCCAAAGCCACTCAACAATAGAATGTGCGAGGGATATCTTTGCTTCCTTTGGATTGATTGAAATCAGATCTCGCGCCTCATCCAAGTCTTGTGAAGTCAATAACTCAAACGCCGAATCCATTAATTCATCCGGCCAGCTCATCACTTTCCCAAATGCATCGTTAGCAGTGTCAGAAAGGGCAACCATATTTCCTTCCGTCTTTCCCATCTTCTTTCCTGTTGGATCAGTGAGTAATTTCGTTGCGAGAACAAATTTTTCTTTTCCTCTCTTTTTGAGAAGCGTTCTCCCCGCGAGCATATTAAAAATCTGGTCACTTCCCCCTATTTCAAGCTCAACATCTAAAGCAACGGAGTCGTAACCCTGAAGTGCCGGATAGAGAAATTCGTGTACATACACAGGTTCTCCTGCGCTAATTCGTTTTTCAAACATATCCCGCTCTATCATCTGTTGAACAGTAAATTCACTCAGGAGCCCCACCATATCACGGAGAGAAAGACCGCTTAACCACTCACTGTTATAACGTATCTCAACCGAATCAAGATTAAGAATTCTCCCTGCTTGCTCTATATACGCCTCTAAGTTACTCTCTACCTCCGTACGGCTCAATTGTTTACGAGCACTCACTTTACCAGTCGGATCCCCAATCATTGCAGTAAAATCACCGACAAGTAGAACTACTTGGTGCCCCTCATCTTGAAACATTCGCATTTTACGGAGTATAGATGCATGTCCTAGGTGAAGAGTAGGACCAGTGGGATCAATGCCGCTATAGAGGCGTATAGGCCCCTTTCCGAGCCTCTCTGCAAATACATCAATGTTTGGATATACTTGAGAAACTCCTCGTGAAAGTAAATTAGAGATTGCCTTAGATGGACGCATCGCTTCAAAGTATCATAAATATGTGGTATGATAAAGGGCGATGACTTGGATAAAGAGATTTAAGCAAAGTTCAGCTACAATTCTTATACTCAAAAGCCTTGCGCTTGCGGGGATTATTTTTTTTGTAACAACCGGCATTTCTGTGTTGTGGGCGGTCACTTTAGACATACCAACATTTGACTCCTTTCAAGCAAGAGATATTTTTGAATCAACAAAAATCTATGACAGGACGGGGAAAGTGGTGCTCTATGATGTGCATGGGAATGTGAAGCGAACTATTGTTCCATTAGGCGGCATAGCAAAGACGGTTCAAGATGCAACAGTAGCGATTGAGGACACTAATTTTTTTGAGCACAAGGGTGTTGATCCAAAAGGTATTGCGCGAGCATTTCTCGTAAATCTTGGTGCAGGATCTGTACGACAAGGTGGATCAACGATCACCCAGCAAGTGATTAAGATGGCAATTTTAACAAGTGACAGGAGCATCACCAGAAAGATAAAAGAAATAATCCTCGCAGTAAAACTGGAGCGCTCAATGAGTAAGAATGACATTCTTGCCATCTACTTAAATGAGGCTCCGTACGGTGGGAGTATTTACGGTATTGAGGAAGCATCGCAGTCATTTTTTGGGAAGAGTGCTCAGAGATTAAGTCTTGCAGAGTCTGCGTATCTTGCAGCACTCCCCCAAGCTCCCTCATACCTATCACCGTACGGATCACATCAAGATAAGCTTGAGGAACGAAAAAATCTTATTCTGCAAAGGATGCTTGATCTAGGAAAAATTAATAAAGAGCAATACTCTCAAGCAAAATCAGAAAAGGTAATCTTTAACCAACGAGGTGATGGGGGTATCAAAGCTCCACATTTTGTAGATTATGTTCGCTCATACCTTGAAGAAAAGTATGGAAGAGAGACTATTGAACAAGAAGGGTACTCTGTTATTACCACGCTTGATTGGCGTCTTCAAAGTCGTGCACAAGAGATCGTTGCGAAATATGCCGCAGAAAATGAAGTCAATTTCAACGCAAAAAATGCAGGTTTAGTGGCTATAGATCCAAAAACGGGACAAATACTCGCGATGGTTGGGTCACGAAATTATTTTGATAGAGATAATGAGGGAAACTTTAATATCACACTTGCTCATCGCCAGCCAGGATCAACATTTAAGCCTTTTGCGTATGCGACCGCATTTTCAAAGGGGTACACCCCAGACACAGTTCTCTTTGATGTATTCACCGAGTTTGACACCTCATGCAATCCAAACGGAACATCAAAAACAGGTGCAGATGGGTCTTCTTGTTACCACCCAGAAAATTATGACTCAATCTTCCGTGGGCCAATAAGTATGCGAAATGCCCTTGCACAATCAATCAACATTCCATCAGTAAAAGTAATGTACCTTGCGGGGATTGCCGACTCTATAGAGACTGCGAGAGTGATGGGTATTAAAAACCTTGAAAATTCAAACCAGTACGGACTCTCGCTCGCGCTCGGTGGTGGCGAAGTAACACTCCTTGAACTCACAAGTGCTTATGGTGTGTTTGCAAACGAGGGGGTACGCAACCAACCAGCATTTATCTTAAAGATAGAAGACTCAAAAGGGAGAACGATCGAGGAATTCACACAAAATTCTAAACAGGTTATTGCTGTTAATGTGGCTCGTCAAATTACTGATGTACTTTCAGATAATGTAGCAAGAACTCCCGCTTTTGGAGCAAACTCCCCTCTCTACTTTCCTGGTTATGATGTCGCAGTAAAAACTGGTACTACTAACGATTATAAAGATGCGTGGATATTAGGGTACACCCCAACAATAAGTGTTGGCGCATGGGTAGGTAATAACGACAACACTCCTATGGAAAAACGGGTAGCACGCTACATAGTTGCACCACTCTGGAATGCGTTTATGAGCGAAGCTCTAACTGTCGTTCCTCAAGAATCATTCACAAAACCAGAAGTAACACCGACTGATATTAAGCCAATACTACGAGGGCATTGGCAAGGAGAAGGAGGAGGAGTGAATATTCATTCAATCCTCTATTGGGTAAATAAAAATAACCCACTCGGAGCACAACCCGTTAATCCTGAGAATGATCCTCAATATATTCTCTGGGAAACTTCGGTGCAAAAATGGGTGCAACAACACCACCACATTAGTGGATCAGTAATTAAAACTGAAACAGTAAGTACCACAACAACATCTTCTACGACAAACCAATGATCCGATATCTCTTTTTTGTCTTTTTTTCGATCTCTGCTAACACAACAGACTTATGAAATAGTATTTCATTTAATAAGGCAGAGTGCACTCTAAAGCGCACACAATCCTCTCTTACTTCTATATTTTTTTCTGGGATACGCACACCAGAAATATTCTGAATAATTTCAGAGATTGTTTCTTTAATATGAGATTGATCATCTTGGAATCGTGAAAATTTGCCTAAAAAATCAGAAATTGAGTTCATAGATTACCGATTCATCGGCATAACAAGATAGAGAAAAGAATTATCTCCATCATCCCGAACAAGTAGTGGTTTACCACGACCATTACACCCAATAAACACCGTAGGATGATGTAAAATAGATAACACATCAACTAAATAGCGCACATTAATATTCATTTGAAGATCTTCACCATCAACAATTGATTGTAATGATGATGAGTACTCCCCCTTCTCTGTATTTTGGGAATAAATCATAAAAAGAGCATCACTCACTTGGATAGTGAGTTGAATTTGATTTGTTCTATCACAAAAAATGTGAGCAAGTCGTAATGTGTTTACTAAATCTTGTTTTGGTATTTTTGATGTAGTTGAGAAAGAAGATGGTATTAATTGTGGGTAATCTGGATATACCCCATCAATGAGTCGTGAAGTAATGGTGTAGATTCCACTTTGAATTGAAATGAGTGATGGTGAGAGTAGAATTTTTGAATCTTCATCACTCCCTTCTAAAATTCTTGCTATTTCAAGTGCATTCTTATAAGGGATAATTGCTTTAAATTCGTTCAATAATTTTATAGGAAATTTTTTTTCAGCTAACCTAAATCCATCAGTTGAAACAAAGAGTAATTCTGAATTATGAGAATATAAATACACACTCGCTATTTCTGGTTTTATATCACTTAATGATGCCGCAAATACCACAGATTGTATCCCGGAAGTAAGTAGTGATGTATTTAGTATGTATTCATTATTTGTTTCATTTTTAGGAAGATTTGGATAATCATCACTCGGAATACTTTTAATGATTGTATTAAGATTTGGAGTAGTAATAGTTATGTTACCGTTCACATCCTCAATAGTAAGCATTTCATGAGTTGAGTTTGAAAGTACTGAAATAAGTAATGAACCAGGAACAACAACAATTCCTTCTGTAATCACTTTTGCTGGTATCACAATCTCAACGCCAATATCAAGATTAGTTGATTTAATGATTATTTTGTTTTTTACTGCCTGTATATAAACATAAGAAAGTATAGGAAGCGATAAATTTTTACTCGTCACACGATCAGCTGTTACTAATGCGTTCTTAAGTTTTTCTTTCACACATTCTACTTTCATAATAATTAAATTCTTTTTTTAAGAAACACTTATTATTAGTGTTGTTGATAATGTAGATAAGTTTTAAAAAAAGAGTTCATTGTTGAGTTTTTTATGAGAATTGATTGTGTATATTTTATGAATAGAAGGTATATAATTGAGTAGATTATTTTTTTATATTTATATTTTTGGATTTGTTATCTACTGTTTACACACTAATAGATCACAAGTTATTAACATTAGTTATAAAGTAGTGATCGTATTTGTTCAACTTCTTGCGTAATAAGATTATTTTGTTTTATTTCCTCTTTTATTTTTTCATAAGCATGCATAACAGTTGTATGATCTCTCCCGCCTAATTTTTGCCCAATATACGGGTAGGAAATATTAAAGTCTTCACGAAGGATATACATAATAATTTGCCTTGGTTTTACCACCTCTTTTCTTCTTGTTTTTTCATAAAGTATCTTTTCATCAATACTATAGAATCCAGCAATAATCTTAAGAACATCTTTAATAGAGATTGTTTTTTGTGGTTTTATAGTATTTTTTATAAGTTTCTTTACTTCACTGAGATTTAAATTCCTATTTTTTAATTGACATTGACAAATAATAGAGTTAAGGACTCCTTCTAATTCTCTAATATTTCCCTTAATTACTGATGCAATGTACTCAATAATCTCATCTGATGGAGAAAAATCACTATGTTTTATTTTTGATTTTAATATTGCTAAACGGGATTCATAATCTGGTAATGCAATATCAACGATCATTCCACCCTCAAAGCGAGACCGTAATCGTTCTTCTAGGTTTGGTATGTATTTTGGAATTTTATCCGATGAAAAAATAATTTGTTTATTTTGATCATATAAACTATTAAATAAATGAAATAATTCTTCTTGAGTCTTATCTTTGTTGGCAATAAATTGGACATCATCCATAATAAAAACATCATATTTTCGGTATTTTTCCTTAAAAACATTTGCCTTATTGTTTTGAATAGCATTTACTACCTCAATAACAAACTTCTCTGAAGTAATGTAGTACACTTTTTTATTCGGATGTAATTGTTTGATCGTATTCCCTATTGCTTGTGTAAGATGTGTTTTACCTAATCCCGTACCACCATAAATATATAAGGGATTATACGCAGTTCCGGGAGATTTAATAATCGCTTGCCCTGCAGCGTAGGCAGTTTCATTAAATGGCCCGACAATAAAAGAATCAAAAATATATTTTGGATTTAAATTATCTTCTTTATTTACATATAATTCAGATAGCTCTAATTGATCACGAAATAGCGGTTTAACTGGCTGTTCTTCAATTTTTATCTTTTCTCCACGGGTGACAATATACTCAACCTGTTTTATTTGTTCAGCGTGATTCCGCAGTGCTTTAAGAATAGAGAGGTGGTACTTATTAGAGAGCCAATCTTTCACAAAAGCATTAGGGACTCCAAGATGTACTGTTCCTCCTTCTATTTTTAAAATCGCTGTATTACGAAACCATGTTCCAAAATTAGCTCTTGATACATATACTTCGATTTCCGCAAGCGCATTATCCCAAAGATCTTTGTTGTCCATAAGGTCTGCTCGTTATTTTTATGTTGCGATTATAGTACCCTATGTGCCAAACTACAAACCATTACAATGTGTTAATAATGAGTGGATTATGGTGGATAAGTATGCTCTCTTGAAAAAAGTACATACATTTTGTATACTCCATTCGTATGTCATTTACCTATAATCCAAAAAATAGAAAGAGGCAAAAAACCCACGGTTTTCTTACTCGGGCAAAGACTCCTGCTGGGCGTGGTGTTTTATTGCGACGGATGCGAAAGGGTCGCAAAAAGCTTGCTGTGTAGCCATATAGTATATGTTACCTAAAAGAAATCGGCTAAAAAGGGCCGATTTTTCTGTCCGTAGAAAATGGATAAGTTACACTAATGCTTTTATGATCATTCGCATTACTTCCTCTACCGCCGAGACTAAAATCTCAGTGGTGGTTCCAAAGGTGGTAGTGAAAAGTTCTGTTCGTCGTCATCGTGTCAAGCGCATACTCTACGCAAGTATTGAAGGACATAATTTTATTACTAATGGTGTAGATATGGTGCTCCGTCTCACTGCATATCCCTCTACAGTGAGTGAGAAGGAATTAAAGATGAAAACTGACGAACTTCTCACTTCTATTAAGAATATGCTAAGGTAGTTTCTGTATGTTCCATACATTTATATCCGAGCCGCTCTATAATGCCCTTGTATTTTTGACGGGGGTGCTCCCTGGGAATAGTATTGGACTTTCTATTATTGTTCTCACTGTGTTGGTAAAGATAGTACTCATCCCTCTCCAAAACAGAGCGCTCTCTACACAAAAAGAGCTGAAAAAAATAGAGCCAGAGCTAAAAAAAATCAAAAAAGATACTGTTGGTAATCGTGAAGAGGAGGCCCGCCGTGTTATGGCACTCTATAAAGAACACCGAGTCAATCCTTTTGCCGGGTTTGCTGTTATTTTAGTACAGATACCTATATTTATTGGCCTATTTCTTGTTTTTCGGGAAGGTTTGGAGTCTCTCAAATACGGGCTCTACTCATTTGTACACGCACCATCGCATGTTAACACTCTCTTTCTCGGAGTTGATCTAGGAACAAAAAGTATTGTGTTTGCAGTAATTATTACCATTGCACAGTTTATTCACACAAAACTCTCTCTCCCCTCATCCTCTCCAAGACAAAATGAAGAACGCTCGTTTGCCGAAGATTTTAATAGAAGTCTACAGTTCCAAATGAAGTATATTATGCCTATAGTGATTGGCGTGGTATCAGCTGGCCTCCCTGCCGCAGTTGCTCTGTACTGGCTTACCAACACACTCTTCTCTATTGCTTACGAACAGGGCTACAAACGCCTCTACGCGTAGACTCTACTTATAGATCTTATAGATCAGTAAGACGCACTGACCAGAGGGTTAAACTATTGTCGTTTATGTAGAAGAGGAGCGTCCCAGAAGAGTTTAGAGCAAGATTCCGTGCCTCTGTTCTTAGAGTCCCTGTGAGATTTGGATTCCATACGATCTCACTATCCCCTGTTTTTACATTAAATTTCCATATTTTTGTGTTGAAAGAAAGTTCTCCTCGATACCATGCGTCTGGAAATGAGACAGAAGGAATAGTGTCTGGCGCGGCACAATACAGCAATCCTTCTGTTTTTTGTGCCCACACACACCAATAAGGAAAGGTATCAAATGATAGAGGTGTTCGATCTCCAGACTTCGGTGTATAACGAAAGAGATTTATACCACCATCCTCTCTGCTTTCTGAAGAGAGGACATACGAAAGAGAGGGAGATGGGAGTGAGGTAAGCCCTGCTATATTACCGAGTATCCGCGTTGCCGCTCCTGTTTGTGTATTAATACTTAAAATAGTGCCCCGTACACGAGATGATCCCTTAGTCTCTAAAGTGAGAGTGCTCTCATTGGGCCAGAGAAGATTCCATTCAGCGAGTGGCGAGCGGTACACCTCCCGTTTTTTCCCGGTTGCAAAGTCGGTGATGTATACAACACTTCCTCCCGTACTCCCCTTCACCACAGTTGCATACCTATCTCGTTTTGGGGAGAGTGCGATACTTGTAATTATTTGAGGGAGGAGAGATCCTGAATTTGCCGTAGAGCTTGCAGTAATGGCTGTCAGGCTCTTTTTAATGCTCTGTATATGCGTCTGTGGGCCTGAATTTGCCTCGTAGCGAGAAATAATGTAGTACAGGCTCTTAGTCTCCCCCACATATGCCTCCTGCACTCCAACCATTGTTGTATTGGCGATTTTTTCAACCGTGCTTGACGCAGTAGAGATGCGGTACACATGGCCATTACTCCGATCCACTGCAATTACTACCGTATTTGTTGCCGAGCCACCAAATACCCCAAATCCGGCGATTGGGTTTGAAAGCAATTCCTGTGCCCTTACTCCTCCTCCTGTTACCGCTACCCCAAGTGTAGAACTCGCAGTGCTGGTTGCTGTAGTTACTCCTACTTCTTCTCCAACAGGAAAAAGATCCTCTGGAGAACTTGTTGCGGTATTGACTGGCGCAGGTGCTGGCTGGTAGAAGAGTGTGTACCAGATGAGCCCTCCTCCAATAGAAAGAAGAATAACAATCGCGAGACCGAAGAGAATTTTAACAATAGTAGAAGACATGCTTATTTAATTACGAGGACACGCACTCGTACTCACATGGATATGGTTTCCTTCATCAAGAATATAGGCTTCTGGATCACAGGCTCTTGCCGCACTTATAATCTTTGTTTTGTTCCACTCGTCACCAAAGTCAACAGCCATAGATTTGTTCCCCGTAGTCCCTCCTCCGTAGTGACACGATCTGCACGAGTGTGAACACCCACTACAGTTTGCTTGATTACAAGAGGCTAGATTACCTATATGCCTAGAGTCACTAATTGAGGAAATCTGTCCGACAGATGTATCAGGAATCTTCTCTCTCATGCAGGAGAGTAATGAAGTGACGGAGCTAGACATATCTCCAGCCTGTCTCTCAATCCCTGTTTGATACTGCCATTGTCCAATTGTTGAAGTGTCTCCCCCTTCACTACCCCCAGAAGGATTGCTACATTGAGGGTAATTTAAAGTCTCGTTGGCTCTACGAGTCATCTCGGTATCCCTACATGCAGTGTTACTCGGTTTTGCTGAGTTACATTCATTCAGGCTGTTATAAGCAGAAGAAATACAGCTTTCGTCAGTGTTAATAAAATAATATTTTTTATTTTCAGTATCTATCATTCCACAACATATAGAAGAGGCAATCTGGTCCGCACTAGCCGGCTTGTCACAGTTGTTTTTTGGTATTTCCACATATGGTAGAGGTTGGTTGTCTGGCCCGATGGAGACACAATTTTCCATCCATACACACTTTTTGTACCCATTTTGAGTGCAACGGCCCCATTCAGCGGCCTCCTCAGATTTATCTGTTTCTTTAGTCTCATGAGCCTCATCGCGAGTTCCATCTTTGCTATATAATCCATTTGCAATACTTTGTGTGATAGGAGAGAACTTACCAATATCAAGCGAGAGAGTGTCGCTCGAGACTAAGTCCGGATTCACTGTTTGGAGAATGAGGAACGCAGATACCGCCAAAAGGAGGCCAAAAATAGCATTGGTAATGCGCACCCTCCCCTGTTCTTTACCGCTACCAGAGAATGAAGTGATGTATTGGATGCCGCCAATCACAATCATAAGTACCGCAAGCACTGCCGCTACGGTAATAAAGGTGGTAAAGAGCGTTGACATATACTGACCAAATTGGACTCGGCTATTTTCACCCGCATTTACCACACTCGGCTCTAAGAGAATAATACCACCCCCTTCTGCTGCAAAAGCAACTGTGATGATGCTTGAAAAAATAGAGAATGCTACGAGTGTGTGAAGAATAATTTTCATAGTTAAAAGGTATTTGTCCCAGATCCTAAATTAATTGTTCCTGACCACTCGGCTGATTGGAGTAGGTTACTTGTGTGCGCTCCCTCCACTCTAATGCGAGCAGTACCAGCGCTCGTCCCCTTTCGTAATATTGCCAGCATATCTGAGCCAGGCTCTGTGGGGAGAATTTTCCCATTCAAAAACCACGCAAGTGTTGTTGCTGGGACTCCAGCCGCATTAGTACTAAAGTAGTATGG
>CAZNKH010000004.1:0-33415 GCA_964574105.1 uncultured Candidatus Saccharibacteria bacterium
TTGTTCCTTGGTACTTAGCACCTGCTACTTATTTGATCACCTCTACTCCCATAGAGCGGGCAGTGCCCTCTATCATACGCATAGCCCCCTCAATATCGGCGACATTCAAGTCTACCATCTTCTTCTCGGCAATCTCTTTAACCTGTGCCTTAGTAATTCTCCCTACCTTCTGTGTGCCTGTTTTGCCAGCACCTTTATCCAGCTTGGCGGCTTTCAGAATAAATTGTGGGACGGGAGAGGTTTTGAGGATAAAGTCAAAGCTCCGGTCGTCGTAAATACTCACAATCACAGGAACAATATCCCCTGCCATTTGCGCGGTTGCCGCGTTGAACTTACTCACAAAGTCGCCGATGTTGATACCAGCTGGCCCAAGCGCCGTACCTACCGGCGGAGCTGGGGTCGCCTTCCCTGCAGGGATCTGGAGCTTTATCTCTTTGGTTACTTTCTTAGCCATACGCGTCTCCTTATATCCTTTTTACCTGTAAAAAGTCAAGTTCCAAGGGGGTCTCGCGGCCAAACATAGATACGAGTACTTTCACCTTACCGCGATCAGTATCTACCTCAGCAACTTTACCCTCAAAGTCTTTAAATGGACCATCAACAATCTGCACTGACTCTCCGGTAACGAGCTCAATGGTATGTTTGACCGTCTCATCACCCATACGGGAGAAGAGCTCGGCAACCTCCTTTTCGTTCAGTGGAACAGGGATTACTCCAGAGCCAACGAATCCGGTCACACGCGGCGTATTGCGCACCACATACCAGCTCTCGGGATCATAGATCATCTCCACCAGCACATAGCCGGGGTAAATCTTCTCTTCCACCGTGATGCGCTTGCCACCCTTCACCTTCACAATCTTTTCAATCGGCACCATCACATTAAAGATCTTCCCTTCCATCCCAAGAGACTCTATGCGCTGTTTGAGGTTCCTGAGCACCGTATTCTCGTAGCCGGAGTAGGTGTGGATTGCATACCAGCATTTGTCGCCAGAGGGCGATGTCTCAAGGAGAGAGTCTGATTGTGGAGCGTCAGATTCCATAGGTATTACACAATAAGTGCGCCAATAAGGTAGGTAAAGACAAGGTCAAAGAGTGCAAGAAAGAGTGATATGCCCGCAGAAAAAATAATCACCGTCAAAGTAAAATTGACTGCCTGATTGCGCGTTGGCCAATTCACATGATTGAGCTCACGCTTGGTCTCTTCAAGATATGTTCCAATACTCATAGATGTAGTCTAAATAAAAACGCCCCGCAGGGCAACTCATATAGAGTACACCCGCGGGACATTCTTTGTCAAGTGATTACAAAAAGAGAAATGAGTAGACTATTTTACGAGCGTTTGCCTACCTTACGGCGAGAGACAATGAAGAGATTTGAGTACTTTTTAGGGCGACGCGTCTTTTGACCCTTGCCAGTTGGCTTACCCCATGCACTCTTCGCACGGCGAAGACCGCGTCCTTGGCGTCCTTCACCACCTCCGTATGGGTGATCAACGGGGTTCATCGCGCTGCCGCGCACAGTGGGGCGGATCCCCATCCAGCGAGAGCGGCCAGCCTTCCCTATCTTTACCAGCTTGTACTCCTCATTAGAGACTGCACCGATGCTCGCCCATGCATTCTCACTAATGCGATGCACCTCCGTTGAAGGCAGCTTCACATTCACATAGCCTGCGTTTGAACCTAAGACCTCTGCAAAACTTCCTGCCGAGCGTACCAACTTGGCACCGCCCTTAGGCTTCATTTCAATGTTGTATATAAAGGTTCCTGCAGGAATGCGCTTCAAAGGTACGCGGTTCCCCACCTTCAATTCCGCTTTTTCAGAGACAATAAAGGTATCCCCCGCCTTCATATTCTGCGGGATGAGTACATAGCGTCGCTCACCGTCGCGATAGAGTGCAACCCCAATAAAGCCTGACCGATTTGGATCATACTCAACAGACTTAAGCTGTGCAGGAATATCGTACTTGTTGTAACTAAAATCAACTGCACGGTAGAGCCGTTTATGCCCGCCACCCTTATGGCGTACCGTGACTCGCCCGTCCGCATTCCTTCCCACATGGCGTTTACCACCTGTTGTTAGTGACTTGAGCGGCTTGGCATGCGTCAATACCCCCTTGTATGTAACAGTGCTCATATTGCGGCGCGATGGTGTTGTTGCGTGATATGTTTTCATACAGTATGACTATCCTAATTCAATCGTCTCCCCCTTCTTTAAAAAGACAATCGCTTTTTTAAATCCTGCTCGCACGCCACGTATACCACGACGACCAACACGACGCTTGGATGGAACAGAGATAACATTCACTTTTATCGGGTTTACCTTATAGAGCTCTTTCACCGTACGGATAATATCACTCTTCGTTGCACGCGCTGATGCAACAAATACATATGCCCCCTTCTCGGCAAGTCCTGCTGCGCGCTCGGTGACATGCGGTTTAATGAGTGTCGTGGCGCTCCGTTTCGTGTTGTGTGCAATGGACGACATACTATTTACTCATCCGCTCAGAAAGTTTTTTAAAACCGTCCTTCGGATTTGCAATAACAATGTACTCGTAGGTAAGCAAATCCATTGGACTTACGGTGCGCAACTCCTCAACGCGGACACTGGGGATATTACGAAAACCCTTTACCATATCTCCCTCAAGAGCAGGAGTGGTAATAAGCGCGCGCTTGCCACGGGAGTAGCGTAGATGTGGACAATTCGCAATCTCGGCAAGCTTACCGAGGCGTTGTGATGCCTCCTTTGTTTTTGGTACTGAGAGCGCCGCCCCCTCCACGAAGAGAATCTCCCCATCACGCAATTTCTGTGAGAGTACCGTAAGTAGTGCCTTGTCGCGCATCTTTTTATTTATTTTCCGCACATAGTTACGCTCGTTTGTCGGCCCGTGAGTAACTCCACCACCCTTCCACAAAGGCGAGCGAACAGAGCCGTGACGAGCTCGGCCAGTCCCCTTTTGGCGCCAGGGCTTTCTACCGCCACCGCGCACATCTCCACGATCTTTTGTGTGTGCGGTATTAGTGCGTGCATTACTACGCATTGCAGTAATCACTTGGTGTACGAGGTCTGCATTCCACGGGAGTGCAAAAAATTCACCCGGTACAGTGACCGTCCCCGCCTTCTTACCATCCCATGTGTATACTTCGTGTTCCATATTCTTTATCCGCTCAGCACTATACGGCCGTAACAGCAATCAGCGTTCCGCGGCGACCGGGGATTGCTCCTCCGATATAGAGCTCACCCTTCTCGGTATCAACACGGAGTACTTTCAAATTTTTAACCGTTACCTGATCTCCTCCCATACGGCCCCCCATACGGATCCCCTTAAATACGCGCTGTACACCAGAGGCCCCAATAGAGCCTGGCTCGCGCTCGGAATGCTTTTGGCCGTGACTGCGACGCCCACCGTGAAAGCCGTGACGCTTCACTACACCCTGAAAGCCCTTCCCCTTAGAGATGCCAGAGACCATTACGGTGTCGCCGGCGATAAATTGACTCACATCCATCGTGTCACCTACCTTTTTTTCATCATCCTCCTCTACGCGAAACTCTTTAAGCGTCTTAAAGAGCCCGCCAGAGGCCTTGAGATGCCCCTTGAGTGGTTTGGTGATCGACTTCTCTTTTGCCACAGCAAAGCCCACTTGAATGGCAGTATAGCCATCCCTCTTTTTTGTACGGACTTGTGTCACGGTGACGGGACCGGCTTTGAGTACGGTTGCGCCATAGGCGTTACCGCTCTCATCAAAGAGTTCCGTCATCGCTTCCTTTGTGGCGAGTAAGTACTTCATAGAATAACTACATCATCTTCACATCAATATGCACACCCGACGGGAGTGAGAGGTTGGTAAGACTCTCAACAATCTTTGGATTAGGATTCAAGATGTCTAAGAGTCGTTTATGAATACGCATCTCAAATTGCTCACGCGAGTTCTTATCAATAAAGGACGCGCGATTCACAGTGTAACGCTTAATACCTGTTGGGAGTGGCACAGGACCGCGCATTTTGGCATCGTAGCGGAGTGCAGTATCTACAATCTGTTTGACTGAAGCATCCAGCACCTTATTCTCGTATGCAGAAATACGGATGCGAAGTTTCCCCAACTCACCTTCCTTGAGTGCTACCTTAGCCACGCTCGCCCGCTTGCGCGGAGTCGCAGAACTCTTAGTCTTTGCTTTTGTCGGAGTCGTCGTAGTCATAGTGTGAAGGAACAAGATGAGTGCAAAACGCGCTCCTTATTAGGCAATAATCTTGGTTACTGTACCGGCGCCCACGGTGTGGCCACCTTCGCGAATGGCAAAGCGCTGTTTCTCCTCCAATGCAACTGGGGCAACCAGCTTTACTTTGAAGGTAGCGGTGTCGCCAGGCATAACCATCTCAACACCCTCATTTAGATTCACATCACCCGTTACATCCGTGGTACGGATATAGAATTGTGGCTTGTAACCATTAAAGAACGGCGTGTGACGGCCACCCTCATCTTTGGTGAGAATATAGGCTTGTGCTTCAAATTCAGTATGAGGCGTCACTGATCCTGTCTTAGAGAGTACCTGTCCGCGAGTAATATCCTCCTTTTTAACACCGCGCAGAAGAATACCGGCATTGTCGCCCGCCATACCCTCGTCAAGCTGTTTGTTGAACATTTCAATTCCGGTCACCGTTGTTTTGACAGTATCTTTGATACCGACAATCTCTACTTCATCACCGACCTTCACTACACCGCGCTCAATACGGCCGGTTACCACAGTACCGCGTCCTTCAATTGAGAAGATGTCTTCAATCGGCATGAGGAATGGCTTAGAAGTGTCGCGAACTGGTTCAGGGATGTACTCATCAAGCGCCTTAGCAAGCTCTAGAATCGGCTTTGCGGCCTCATCCTCGGCTGACTTTGCGTCAAGTGCTTTGAGTGCAGACCCACGAATGACTGGGGTTGCTTTGCCGTCGTACTCGTACTTGGTCAAAAGATCACGGACCTCCTCCTCAACAAGATCAACGAGCTCCTTATCGTCAACCATATCTACCTTATTTAAGAAGACCACAATCTTTGGCACACCCACTTGACGGGCAAGAATAATGTGCTCACGCGTCTGGGGCATCACACCGTCAGTTGCGGCAACCACAATTACCGCGCCATCCATTTGGGCGGCACCGGTAATCATGTTCTTAATGTAATCGGCATGACCAGGCGCATCAATGTGTGCGTAGTGACGAGTCGCTGTCTCGTACTCATTGTGAGAAAGCGCAATGGTAATACCGCGCTCGCGCTCTTCAGGAGCATTGTCAATCTCGTTGACTCCGCGCATTTTAACCTTATTCCCCGCGAGGTTAAGGACATGCAAGATAGCCGCGGTGAGCGTTGTCTTGCCGTGGTCAACGTGTCCGATGGTGCCGACATTAACATGCGGCTTGGAACGATCAAATTTGTCTGCCATAGTGCTGTTGTTGATTAAATAATGAATGCTAATAACACGACTCTTTCACATCCGTGCGGACACGGACGCTGTTTGTACAATAAAAAGCACGCAGAATGCGTACCTAGGATACTAACAGAACTCCAAAGGAAGTCAACCCCATAAAACTCGTGTGCTCGCCAGAGGGCAGACCTCTTGGTAGAATATATTGACAGATAGACTGTAATATGCTACTATAAGCAAAGGCATTAAGTACCGGAAAAACGACTTGGTCTTTGAAAGGGAGTTTTGATGGAGAAGATACAATTGAGATTCGTGTCGATGGCACCCGCATTGCCAACATTGTAGAGATACAAAATAAGCGCGATTATCTCATTATCACTGATAGATCAGTTAGAGCAATGTTCGTCATACGCGCTTCTGATTGCCGCAGGCGTAACAACACCTGCACTCCTACTGAACAAGTTCCTCCGTCACCAAGTAATTCTTACTAGGTGCATAATCCCCTTCTTGCAGTCCCACCTCTATTTTGGCCCTCCACAACGAGGGCCTTTTTGTTTGTTTAACAAAAAATGACTGAAGTCAGACTTCAGTCATTTTTACATTAAGGTTATTTACGGGATTCAATGATACTCGCAGCGACACTCTGTGGCACAATGGCGTACTCTAAGAACTCCATCGTGAAGGTTGCGCGTCCCTCTGTCATTGAACGCAATGAGGTCACATAGCCAAACATCTCTGAAAGAGGAACCTTAGCACGAATTACTCGGTTGCCTCCGCGCTCCTCCATACCCTCAATCTGCCCGCGCTTACTGGAAAGATTACCGGTTACATCACCCATAAACTTCTCAGGTGTGACGACCTCTACTTTCATAATCGGCTCAAGTATAACTGGCTTTGCTTGGCGTGCAGCATCCTGCAAAGCCATAGAGCCCGCCATCTTGAAGGCCATTTCAGACGAGTCTACCTCATGATAAGAGCCATCGTAGAGATCAACAGACATATCTACCAATTCAAACCCTGCAAGCACTCCACGGCTCATACCCTCACGAATACCCTTCTCTACGGCAGGGATGTACTCCTGCGGAATGACACCACCCTTGATATTGTTGATGAATTCAAATCCTTGCTCGCGTATCACATTTTTGGGAATCTTTGTCCCTTCTTCTATTTTTTCTAAGGGCTTCACGCGGATACGCACATGGCCGTATTGACCACGGCCACCCGATTGTTTGATGTATTTATTTTCCACCTCGGCGGTACCGGTAATAGTCTCACGATAAGCTACCTGGGGATTACCCACATTCGCCTCCACATTAAACTCGCGCTTCATACGCTCAACAATAATGTCTAAATGAAGCTCACCCATACCAGAGATGATGGTCTCCCCCGTCTCTTGATCTGATTTAATTCTAAAGGTTGGGTCCTCATCTGAGAGACGCTTCAATGCCATGCCCATCTTCTCTTGATCGGCTTTCGTCTTTGGTTCAATACGCAGTGAGACCACCGGTTCAGGGAATTCAATCTTTTCTAAGAGTACCGGGTGCTCGGCATCACAGAGGGTATCAGAAGTCTTACTACTCTTGAGCCCTACCATTGCGGCAATCTCCCCAGCATGAACATCTTTTACATCCTCACGGTGATTGGCGTGCATACGCACAATGCGTCCAACACGCTCTTTAGAATTTGTTGTCGCGTTATAAATATAGGATCCAGCCTCAACTACACCCGAGTACACACGGAAGTAGGTCAGCTGACCAACAAAGGGGTCCGTCTGCACCTTAAAGGCAAGTGCGGCAAAGGGCTCATCATCTGTGGCGTGACGGACAATCTCCTCTCCATTGTTCGGATCTGTTCCTATTATTGGTGGTATGTCTAGCGGTGAGGGGAGGTAGTCAACAACCGCATCAAGAACCAACTGGACACCCTTATTCTTGAGGGCAGAACCGCAGAAGACGGGGACGATGTCATTAGCGATGCAGGCCTTGCGTAAAATCTCCTTGAGCTTTTGTGTAGGGACTTCTTCTCCGCCCAAGTACTGAGTCATTGCCTCGTCATCATACTCAACAATTTTCTCTATCAACACATCGTGATACTTTTTTGCTTCAGCAAGATACTGCTCGGGGATTGTCTGCTCATTGACAGCCTTCCCTTTATCACCTTCAAAGAAGTAGGCCTTCATGGTGAGGAGGTCTATCACTCCCTCGTGCGCCTCACTCTCACCTATTGGTATCTGCATTCGTACTGCGCGTGTGGTTAAGCGATCTAAAATTGTTTTGAAGGAGTGTTCAAAGGAAGCCCCCATGCGATCCATCTTATTCACAAAACAGATGCGTGGCACTTTACCCTCGTCTGCATAACGCCAGTTAGTCTCTGATTGAGGCTCAACGCCAGCCACACCGTCAAATACCACCACTGCACCGTCTAAGACGCGGAGACTGCGCTTTACTTCAGCGGTAAAGTCGATGTGTCCGGGTGTATCAATGATATTAAAATGGTAGGACTGTTCGGTATCTCCGTTTGCATAAGTAGGGATCCATGATGCAGTTGTTGCGGCGGAGGTAATGGTGATGCCGCGCTCGCGCTCCTGTTCCATCCAGTCCATTATTGCCTCACCCTCGTGCACTTCACCAATCTTGTGTGAGAGCCCGGTGTAAAACAAGATGCGCTCACTGGTCGTGGTCTTACCAGCGTCAATGTGCGCAATGATACCAAAGTTGCGTGTCTTAGAAAGGTTGGGCATTTATTTATTTTCGCGAAGTCCAGGCAAAGTGTGCAAAGGCACGGTTGGCCTCCGCCATCTTGTGAACATTTTCCCGCTTCTTTACTGCCTCACCCTGATTCTGTGATGCGGCAAGTACCTCATCGTATAATTTTTTTGCCATCGGTGCACCCTTCTTAGATCGTGCTGCGCCAATCATCCAGCGCAAGGCAAGCGAGGTGCGACGCTCGGGACGGACCTCGTGCGGTACCTGATAGTTAGCACCACCAACGCGACGAGAGCGGACCTCCACAGTTGGGCCGGCATTCCTGATAGCAGTCTCAAAAACTTCCAAAGGATCTTGTTTGGTCTCTGTGGCAAGTTTATCCATAACACCGTACACAATCTTCTCCGCAACATTTTTCTTACCACGCTCCATGACATAGTTAACAAACTGTGAGACACGCGGGGACTTGAAGCGATAATCCGGTGCCGGTTTATTCCGATTTTTTACACTTCTTCTCATAATTATTTTGCTGCCTTTACATTCTTCTTTGCACCATAGAGTGAGCGGGCTTGGCGACGCTTTTCAACACCTCCGGCATCCAATACACCACGAACAATGTGATAACGGACACCAGGAAGGTCCTTTACACGGCCACCACGAATGAGCACCACCGAGTGCTCTTGTAAATTGTGCCCTTCGCCCGGGATGTAGGCGGTTACCTCCATGCCATTAGTGAGACGCACGCGAGCAATTTTACGAAGAGCAGAGTTAGGCTTTTTAGGGGTCGTTGTTTTGACTTGGAGGCAGACACCTCGTTTAAACGGAGATGGATAAAAGACCGGCTTATTCTTAAGTGTATTAAAGCCGCGCGCGAGTCCAACTGTGCGCGAGCGTTTTACTTGCTTTTTTCTGCCATTTCTGACCAGCTGATTAATTGTCGGCATACGAGCGTTACTGTACTATACGCATTCAAAATGTGCAAGAAAATCCCTCACACTCCCAAGAGGAATGTTGCGAGAGAGAGAACAACGGTGGCGAGATATGGCCAGAGAATGAGTGACGCTATGAGAAAGATGAACCAGTATTGCTCTAGTGCCTCCTCAACAAAGTGATAGCGGTAAGGCATGAGAGAGAAAAGTACCTTAGACCCATCTAACGGTGGCACTGGCATCATATTAAAACAGGCCAAGACGATGTTAATGACTACAATGGAGGCCGCCCCTTGGAGAAAGGCGGAAGAAAAAGTAAATCCAAATTCCGGTAATGTTCGTACGGCAAAGGCCATCAAGAGAGCAAGAGCCGCATTAGAGAGCGGACCTGCAAGAGCAACGATGGCGGGGCCAAAGCGTTTGGCGCGCAAATTGTACGGATTATAAGGTACCGGCTTTGCCCACCCAATCATTAATCCCCCCGGCATAAGCGCGAGTACAAGCGGGACGAGGATTGATCCAATAGGATCTAGGTGCGAGAAAGGGTTAAGAGTAAGACGACCCGCATAACGGGCAGTATCATCTCCGAGAGCGCTCGCGGCATAGCCGTGAGACACCTCGTGGATTACGACCGAGAAAACAAGAATGACAATAAGAAAAATGGTTTCTGCCATAGTGTTGCAAATTGGCTTGAGTATGATACCATAACGAGGCTCATTCGTGAACATATATGAAAATCTGCCCACTATGTAAGAGGGGGGGCCAGATAGCGGGAGGGTACTCCAACCGCGTCCGCGCAACCAAATACAACCCAACCGGCAAGCGCCGTGTTTTAGTGAACCTTCAGTGGGCATCACTCCCGACTGGAGGCCGTGTTAAAATATGTACCCGTTGCCTCAAGGCAAAGAAACACCTAGGTGCTTCCCGTCGCTTAACAGTGTAATCCTCCCATCCACATCCGTGCGCAAAACACGGATGTTTTGTCTTTGGAGAGTATCAAGCACCTCTTGGTGTGGATGACCGTAGCGATTCCTCTTTCCTGCTGAGATGATGGCAAACTCTGGATGAACTAAAGAAAGAAATTCGGGGAGTGAGGATGTCCGCGAACCGTGATGACCTAATTTCAGTACAGTACTCTTAAGAGACGAGCCATTCTGTGCCATCAGTATCCGCTCCACATCGATGGGAGCATCACCAGTTAGAAGTACAGTCGTCATCCCGTACGCAAGTCTCCCTGCCACACTCGCCTCGTTTGATTCTGCCCTCGTCACCTCTTTGTCGGGATAGAGTACGGTAAACACGACGCCACGACCGAGATGAATGCGCATCCCGCGACGCGCGACGAGGTTGAGAGATTTCTCCTCTGTCACCGCCCGAGAGAGCGCCTCGGTTACTGCGGTTTGATGTGCATTCCCAGACTCCACAAATGCACCAACCGTGTACGACTCAAATACAGGAATGAGACCTCCAATGTGATCAGCATCAGGATGCGTTGAAAGCACTACATCAATACTCCTGTCGTAGAGAGGCATTACCGCACCAAGCTCGCGTAAGGCCTCTCTTCCTCTCCCCCCGTCAATCAGCATCTGATTCCCATTTGGTGCCTCTATGTAAATAGCATCTCCTTGTCCTACATTCAAAAAGATAACGGTGAGCCCTTTCCGTGACTCTCTCCATACGGCGTACCACACGAGTCCCGAAAGGAGCGTGAGTACAAGTAGAATTCCAATTTTTAGCCATTCTTTCCGTTCCATTTCTTTTATGAGTAGATTATCATGTGAAGTATCTTGGCCAAACAGAAAGACGGCAAAGATATATGCCTCTACTGGTCCGGAAGCTAATCCGGGAAGCTGGGGAACTTCATTAACATCTTTGGCATTTCTTCCCCACACAAGTACCCCATCAATGATGGCGGCAAGAGTGGAAACGGTGGAGACAAAGGTGGATCAAAATCAAATCCAGTTGATCGATAATGGTTCATTCGTCAGTATGCCCCAACTGCGCAAGCGTGTCGGGGCTTTTTTCTTGCCTCGCCATAGTTTGACGGCGACGGGCCCAATATGCCCCAAGCACTCCATAGATAAAAGCAATTACTACTCCACTCCACGCAGGTACAGCAATGGAGGCGAAAGGTAGTGAGGAAAATAGTTGAGTAATTACAATAAGTACACGCAAGAGAAGTGTAAGCGGGAAGGCCGCGAGTAATACAAGTGGCCCGGGAATAAATGCAAGTACTCCCGTTATCGCACCCAAGAGCATGGCGAGTGGTACAAATGGAAGTACGAGCGGATTGACAACAAGCGCAATGATACTGACTGCACCAATTTGGAATGCGAGGTACGGAAGCACGGCACAGTACGCGGCGAGGCTCGCCGCAATAATTTCTTTCAAAAGATTCCACCGTATAAACATAAGCCTTTTCAAAATTGGATCAGTAAGCACAATAATGCCGAGTGTTGCGCACACCGAAAGGATAAATCCAGGATCATATAAGAGGATGAGCGGATTCCAGAGCCCCATCGCAAGCGCAGTAAGCGCAAGTGCGCGCAAGGCAACATAGGGTCGCCCCGTCGCTCGCGCAATGAGAGCAATCACCGCCATACATCCTGCACGCACGGCAGAAGCGTCAGCGCCCGCCATAATAATAAAAAGAATGATGGTAATCCCACTCCCCCACATCCGAGCGAAGAATGGCACACCTGAAAGCACACGGCGTACCAGCTCGGCGGCAATCGTGATGTTGTACCCAGAGAGTACAACTATGTGCACAATACCTGCGCGAGTAAATGTAGTAGTGAGGCCGGTTCCCAAACCCGATTTACCGCCCAAGAGCATGCCAAGTACCAGTGAGCTCTCTGGCTCTGGCATTACAGATCGCACATGAGACTCAATTGTTGCACGAGACTGAAAGAGTATCCCCTTCAGAGAAAGTGGAGCTTTATGAATACGCTTCGCCTCAGCAAAAGAAACTTGCCGAAGTATCCCCTCTCGTCGCAAGTATGATGAGTAATCAAAAATCCTCCCAGAATCGGTATTGAAATCTGTCGGTACGCTTATAATTCCGGATACACTCACCACATCACCGTACAAGAATTGAGTTCCAACAGGAAGTGAGACGAGTACGCGTTCACGCTCTTTTTCTGTTTGTAGCACCACTCGGACAGAAGTATCACGAATGTCTGGATACTCCACTACTCTTCCCACCAATGTCACCCGCCCAAATGACGGAAAAACACTCTCTTTCCCCTGTATATGTGTAAGACGAATACTACCAACACCAAACAAGAGAATACAGAGCGCAACCGAAAGTACTGCACGATCGTGCATCTTCCACCCATATATTAGAAGTGAAGCCCCTATAACGAGTGTGAACATCTATACAGTGTACATCCATCTTGCTACACTCCTCCTTAATGACGCTTACAACACACATTGCCATTGCCGGCGCACTTGGGGCGCCGCTTATTAATTCCAATCCCGCGGCACTCTTTATCTTTGCAATGGGGACTCACTACTTCGCAGACAGCATTCCACACTACGATTACAAGCTCCGCTACGCGTTTAATGAGAACAAGAATACTCATCCATTCAACACGATGGACTTTTTCATCCACGATTGCGGACGAGTGGGTTTTGATATGACGCTTGGTACTGGGCTTGCCATCATAGCACTTGGTATAGAAAATTTTTTAGCACATCCACTTCCATTTTTTCTACTCGGCCTCGGCTCCATACTTCCCGATCTCCTCTCTGCACTGCATGCGGGAATACCAACAAAGCTACTCCGGTGGAACCAGTCACTGCAAGATTTTACGCATGCAAAGAAGCTCTCGTGGAGTGCTATAGGAGTGCTCTCACAGGCGCTCATTCTTGCAGGAGCACTTGTCTTCATTCACTTTTTTTAGATTAAGATAGAAATATAAGGTGAAGTATTTATTTTTAAGTCTTGTCGGAGCCCGCGATAGCGGGTAAAAGGTAAAAAAATAAATACTACGAGCCGTTGTTCATCGCCTCATTCGCAAGTTTGTCAGCAATTACATTTTCTTCTCGTGGAATGGTTTTAATGGTGAGTAGCGGTATCTGGATACGCAAGCGCTGTACTTCTTCATAGAGTGCGCGGAGTCGTGGTTCCTTCACACGATACTCTCCCATTAATTGCCTCCCTACCAGCTCACTATCCAAGCGCAGTTCAACCTGCCGTGTTAAAAGTTCGGTGCCAAAGCGTTCAATCAATTTTGAAAAGCCGAGAATCACTGCCTGATACTCTGCTTCATTATTAGTCGCGATACCAAGCGACTTGGAGACATTTTCTATTGTCTTCCCGTCTCCCGTATAAATATGAACGCCAATACCGGCAATGCCGGGATTACCGCGAGCGCCGCCATCAGTATTGAGGTAGAGAGTGTTGGTAGACATCGCTTCAATACTACGCTACACGAGACACATCTACAATCCGAAGTCGTAACTGCGGTCGTGAGCGAAACATTGATCGTTCCAGATGAGCAGTCACATCAACCCAATCACACTCCTTAAGAGTATGTGCGTGCGGAACTGTTCGCTTTGCAAAAAATCCTACAGCAGATACTGGTCGTTCATCTCCTAAAGCAGAGTCTTTCACCATAAGCTCAAGGTGCGCATTGCCCTGCCCAAAGGCTCTCACCGCTGCGACTTCTACTCCTTCAAAGAGAAAGATGGGTTTTTCGTTCCCCATTCCAAAAGGAGCAAGGCGTGTCAGTGTGCGATATATGTCTTGAGTTACATCTGAAAGCGAGAGTCGGTAGTCAATCTCTACATTCGGACTATGTGGTGTCTCTATACAAAGTGTAGAATATGCATCATTGAGACATTGCGCGAGCTCATTCTCCTTACCTTTTTGCACAATAAATCCGCCTGCCTCCTTATGTCCGCCAAAGTTTACAAATAAATCTTCTCCGCCCGCCGCACGCATGAGTTCAACCATATTGACAGCCCCATCTGAACGACAGGAACCCTTACATAAGCCCTCCTCATTCACTCCCCATACGAAGGACGGTCGACGGTAGGTCTCCACTAATCGACTTGCCGCAAGCCCCAATACCCCAAGACTCCACAAGGAGTGACCAATGACAATCACTGGGGGGAGGTCTCTCTCATCAAGGAGCGCATGCGCATGATCCATAATTGTTTCAGTAATCTCTTTGCGTTCACGATTCTGCGCTTCTAACTCATGCGCGAGTGCCTGTGCCTCTGGTAGTTGTTCCGCCATAAGAAGATTAAATGCATGGAGAGCGTGGCTCATGCGACTCGCTGAATTAATGCGCGGACCAATCAAGTAGCCAATATCATCTTCGGTAATGTGCGCAGGATCAAGGCGTAGTTCTGCAAGAAGGGCAATGAGCCCCGGTCGCCTCGTTTGGCGCAGGACGAGGATGCCAAAGTGAGTTAACGCACGATTCTCTCCAGAGAGCGAGACCATATCAGACACGGTCGCTATTGCAACTAAATCTAAGAGCCATTTTTCCCAATTTACACCGCCAACATTTGGGTTCTGCGGATCTCTGATCAGAGCCTGTACAAGCTTAAACGCGACCCCGGCTCCAGAGAGTTCTTTAAAAGGGTACTCTTCTCCGATACACTTTGGATTGAGAATTGTGTATGCATCAGGAAGTAATTCTGGTGGGATGTGATGGTCGGTGATAATGGTATCCATTCCCCGCGCTCTCGCGCGCTTCACGGGAATAACGCTCGTAATACCACAATCAACCGTAATGAGTAATGTAACGCCTTCATTGGCAAGCTCGTCAATCGCGCGATCACTTAAGCCGTAATCCTCAGTATGACGATTAGGAATGTAAATACGCACAGGATATTTGATAGCCCGGAACCATGACGCAAGGACTGCCGTGCCGGGCACTCCATCGGCATCGTAATCACCGAAGATAGCAATTTTCTCATTCTGTGCAACAGCAACGAGAATGCGCTCAACAGAGCGACGCATCTGTGAGAAGAGAAATGGATCGAATACATCACGCTCATATGATGGGTGCAAGAAACGCTCTCGCTCATGAGCCCCAATCCCGCGACGGGTGAGCAGAGTCTCTAAGAGAAGCTCGGGAGACACTTTCATAACGACAGCATTGTAGCATATACTGGAGGGATGGAAGATTGTATATTTTGTAAGATTATCGCAGGGTCTATCTTCACAGAGAAGATCTATGAGGACGAGCATTTTGTTGCTTTTTTAGACAATACACCGCTTCATGTCGGGCACACACTCCTCGTCCCTAAAAAGCATTGCCGAAATCTCTTTGACATGACGGAAGAGCTCCTTCAAAGAGCATGTCCTGTGCTACAGAAGCTGGCGCGCGCAATACAGACAGGGACGCAAGCTGATGGTATCAATATCGGTTGGAACAACGAACAAGCAGCGGGGCAAGTTGTGTTCCACGCGCACATCCACATTATGCCGCGCTACCGTAACGATGGACACATACACTGGAAAGGAAAAGAGGGTGTCACGAATGCTGAACTTGCCGATGTTGCGGTAAAAATAAAAACTGCCATCAGATAAAACTGACGACGGCACTACATTGACTGAAGTTAGACTTCAGTCAATGTAGTGCCTCAATACCCGGAAGAGTGCCGTTGGCAAGAAAGTCCAGCATTGCACCGCCCGCGGTAGAAAGGAAAGTGAACTTACTAGAGAGATTTGTTTTTTGTATTGCCGCGACAGTATCCCCTCCACCCACAATTGAATGTGCCTTTGACTTCGCAACAGCACGAGCTATTGCGAGTGTACCCTCTCCATATCCTTCCTCATAATTACCAGCAGGGCCATTCCATAAAATCATTTTTGTTCCTTTTAATACTTTTCTAAGCTCTTCAAGTCCCTGCGGACCACTGTCAACAATGAAATCATTCTTTTCAAGCATATCCACTCGCTTCACTTCAACCGCGGAGCCGTTTGAGACTAAAGCGTCAGGAGAGAGAATAATGCGTCCACTTCGCACTTCTTTAAGGTACGCTTTTGCAGATACTTTTGTATCAATACGCGATTTCCCCAGCTCAAATCCTTGCGCACGATAAAATGCGTGCGCAATTGCTCCCACAACAACGATGTAATCAGCACTTCTTACGAAACGCTTGAGTATCGGTACCTTCGTCTCAAATTTTGCACCGCCTAAAATGAGCACAAAAGGCTTATGCGGAGTAAAAGCTTTTTTCAGATTTCGATACTCTTCCATAAAGAGTGGTCCGGCATAATGTGGAAGAAGCTTAGGAAGTGTATAGATGCTTGCGTGTTTTCTATGGGAAACAGCAAAGGCATCATTTACATACAGAGTGCCGAGCTCTGCAAGTATTTTTGCAAAAGCAGTACTCCCTTCTTCTTCGCCAGCATCCCTGCGAAGATTCTCTAAGAGAACAGTTCCACCGTCGGTAAGCTCATGTAAAGTACGCTTCACTTCCTTCATTGGTGCAGGATTAAAGCCAACATCAGTAACACGATTCAGTTCTCGGGCAACGGGGAGAAGGGAATCCCCCTTTCTCCCTAGATGCGAAAGAATGATAGTCTTTGCACCCATCTTTTTTAAAAATGCAATTGTAGGAAGCGCGCGGTCAATACGAAATCGGTCAAGAACTTTTCCATCTTCAATTGGTACATTCAAATCAAGACGCAGCAATACCTGTGCCCCACGAAGTTTTTTTGGTGAGAGATTAACGAGTTCTTTCATTGATAGTTTTTTTTGCTAGCCGAGCTTTTTTGAATGCCTCAACATCGGCAAGGATACTTTTAATAGAGGAGATTTTCAGTGATGCCCTTCCAATGAGCAAACCGTCAGCGCCCCCATCAGAGACAAAACTTACCGCATTTTCTTTTGTCACCGACCCTCCATAAAGCACAGGTACAGAGAGTGCCGCTCCTGTGCCGACATGCTCGCTCACAATTTTCTTAATATAGATTGCCACACTGCGAAAATCTTCTGGTATATCCGGTGCCGCCGCGTGTTCTCCAATTGCCCATAGTGGCTCATACGCAATAACAAGGGAACGAACAACACTCTTAGGAACATCGTGCAACGCACTACGCACCTGTCCTGCAATGACACTGAGATACTCACCGTGCTCATCACGGAGTCGTTCCCCAACGCATAGTAGTGTATGGAGTCCAACTTTCTGTGCCTGCCGCATTTTTACATTCACATCTGCCTCACTATCTCCAAGAGCTCTCCGTTCAGAGTGTCCAACAATCACAAACTGCGCTCCTGCCTCCTTGAGCATTTTTGCACTTATCTCCCCTGTCTGTGCGCCAGCACTAAAACGAGAACAGTCCTGTGCGCCAATTTGCACTCTCTTGAGTGTGCGCCGACCGCTTAATCCTTCTATAAAGGGTGAAGGTGGTGCTACCCAGATATCTGTCTCTTTGAGCGATTTACTTGCCTCAACAAGAACTCGGTAGAGCTGCTGCGCTTCACTCCAACGCTCTGGGTTTGTCTTCCAATTACACGCAATGATTGTTTCTCTCATCCGCCTAGTATAGCGCATCAGAGCTCCCGCCAAGAAATGGTCTGATATTGGTCAGAAGTAAGAGGAAAGGATGGTGGTGGCCCGTAGAGAAGATTCCCGTCATAAATGATATTACGAATCTCATAGCCATTACCGTCAGTGTAGGCAAAACCATAGCGCTCTCTTGAAGCAATCATACCATAGAGAGTAATACTGTTTCGCTTATGATAGGGAGAACAACGATTCCAGAACCAGTATGGTGCAGGGTAGTAGTAACGACCGGCACGACCGTTTTTCGCAACTAAGGCGGCGTCAATCTGCAAGTCAGTATCACTCACCATGCCAACATTAATATTTCCTTGCGCGATGAGAGCAAGAACATCTGTTCCGTCAGTAGCAGAGTAACGAACATCTTTATTGACAATAATATGCGCATTGGTAGAAGGACTCTCGGGGAAGCGCCCCGCCGCAATCGTCAGCCGCGCGCTTTGTATCATCCCTTCTACCCACACATTATCTTCAAGAAACACGAGTCCGTTTGTAGGAAACGCAAAATTACCGAGAAAAGTCTGCGCACTTGCACTCCAAGTTCCCCATCCATCTTGTCCTTGCGTATCAGAACACCCAAAGGGAGCAGCGGTAAGCCCGGTTACCTTGTAAAGATCGTAAGTGTCATTCGTCTTAAGGACGATATTGTAGCCAAGGGAACCTGACCCCGCATGGTAGCGTCCCTGCGCCTGCGCATCTGTCTTTATCTGTGCGAGATCTTGCGTAAACCCGTCCCAGTCAACAGCAGGAACTCCCACTTGTCGCCCTGACTCAAATACGCTTGTGCGTGCGGGTGGTGTTCCGGGAGGCGGAGAAATTGGCGGGATAGGGTCAACAGGAGAAATGTGTGTATGCACGCCATACTCATCTGCCCCGCTATGATCTGGATCGTCATAGCTGTACTTAAAGCTGGTAACGAGATTATGTGCGAGTCCATCAAAGCGGATACCATCATTTGAATGTATAGGGCCAAAAACCTCTGTCCCCTCGCCAAAGCGCATCTTTGTCTTTGCAAGAAAGGCATACTTGGCGATAGAGGGAATAGCAAACTTGGCCTCAATACGCCTCGAGATCGTAGGATTCGCCGTTACCTCACCTTCAGAAACAACAACAACAAGGGTGGACCCGACAGGAGGGGGGGTGATAGTTAAGGTAAAGGTACCAATCACTGTTCCATCCGCATCACGATACTGATGTACATAAGGACCTTCTGCGCCAGTACCATCTTGGTAATCGGTAGGTGCATGCGCCAAATGCCAACGGTAATACTCAATTCCCGCCTCCGCAATTTGAAATGCTTGCTCACGGAGTCCAGCATCTCTCCCCGCTCGGAGATTGATCGCTCCCCAATTGGCAAGTGCAGTGATGAAGAGAATCGCAATCGCGCCAAAGACAAGTGTATGGATGATGAGATACCCGTGCTTGTATATTCTGTATCCCATATTAAAAGTTGTCCTTCAGACTTCGGATAAGTGACTGCCCAGTTATCGTAAGTGGAGCAGGAGCACGACGAGAGTCCTTATCTACAGTAGCAGTAAGACGGATGAGCCGCACACGATAATTATCTACCGGCTGAACAAGGGGGGATGTAGTACCCATATATGTTCCGTTAAAGTAATCAAAACGAGTACTTGTTGTTGCGAGGTAATGCACCATTATCTTCTTGCTCTCATTTGCATCAAGATAACTTGCGGGAGATCCAGAAGGATTGGTGACTCCACGCAAGAGATTAGTTCCGCTTATATAGTAACGAATACGCTCTCGATCAGC
Organism: uncultured Candidatus Saccharibacteria bacterium; assembly: GCA_964574105.1. Classification (GTDB taxonomy): domain Bacteria; phylum Patescibacteriota; class Minisyncoccia; order Phycocordibacterales; family UBA9988; genus UBA9988. Next base: position 19,346 of record CAZNKH010000004.1, read on the forward strand.
ATCACCATCACTGTCGCCATAGATAGTAAGCGCCGTGGTAGATGCAAGCTCTACCGGGTAAGACCCCGTGTTCCCCGGAGCCGCGCCGCGTACATCACGCATAAATTGCCGCACGAGGCCACGGAGTTCTGCTTCAGACTCCAATGCGGATTGCTGAGAGATATTCTCACGCCACACTGTTACTTGGAGTGAAGAGACAACAACCGCAATAAGCCCGAGGATGCTCACCACGACAAGCATCTCCACAACACTGAATCCCCTTTTCAGTACAGATATCATGGTGAAAGCATTACCTCTATATTCTGCCACGCACTCCCAACAGAGACAGCGTCATTTGTATATGATTGATAACCGGGGTGTGACACCGTGAGAGTATATGTCCCCATTTCAAGTCCTTGAAAAAGTACTTGCCCATAGGGGATGCACACCGATCCATAGGTGACAGAGATATCAGAGAGATGTGGGCTTACAGAAGTATTTTCAGTGCTTAGAAAAGCTTTATAGCGCAGATAGCGGTCATTGGTATGAATGGGTGAGATGCTGCTATTTGATACATCGTAGTAAGTTCCTTCTGTTCCGTCTGGGCCACGGTATATCCAGGTACTTGTTGCGGCATCATTCCCGCTCGCAATTTTAAATTTAAGACTCCCCGTACCTGTAGAGGTAGCTTGATCGCCGGGTTGCCAGAGGAGTGTGTAGAAGGTTGTTGAGCTACCACCAGTATCCATCACCGATGATTCAAGTGTTCCGGCACTATCGTACTGACCAAGCACTTGAGCAAGTGCTATTTCACCAACGGGTGCTCCACCAAGCCCGCCATAGTCAATAGCGGAAGATTGGAAGAACTTACTATGGTTGGTATAGAGGTCTTGTCCTCCGCCAAGAGACCAGTCACTCTGATTGAGATAACCACGATTACTCATTTTCGTGGCAGAGTATCCTGTTCGGGAGAGCGTAATACTTGCGTCAGAGAGGGGGAGTCCGGTACTCGCATCTTTCACCACAACTAAGAGTGAATTGCCGTTCCTTGGCGCTACTACAAGACGCAATGTAAGCGCGGTACCGGGGTTAAGTGAAAAAGGAGAAAGCGGGATGGAGCCAGCAAAATCAAGCGCGGCCTCAGTAATTGTCGGCAGGTAAGAATCCCATTCCAATGAGCTAATAGTGGTCTTGCCATCGCTTCCCGTCGTATGATCTTGATTATATTTATAAATGGTCGGATCGGTACCAATAGTCTTTGACCCGCGTAGAGAAAAATCAGTACTCGGCACTGGCTCGCAGTTCTCTCGCACCGTCTCAACAGTAAGGGTAGATACTCTATCAATTGCAAAACTCATATGGGTTAACTGCCCTGACGCAACGGTTGCATGTACCTGTGAGGGGTTAGGATTATTAGGGTCATCAGCGGCATATGTCTGCGCGCTTGAGTACCCAGTCTTAGACACGAGAACACTATATGTATAGGACCCAGGAGGAACATCTACCAACTGAAGCATCCCATCATTATTAGTCACCTCATTAATACTGATTATCGGAGAAGCACTCTGATTCTCAACATGGACACTCGCTCCAGAAATTGGCATCCCATTAGCGTCAAAAACTGAGATGAAGAGCGCGCCATTATTCCCAGTGTTCTCTAAGTTCTTTGGAGAAACATTTGTTGTCACTGTTGTTGTAGAGAAATTAACACAATGTGGGCATCCAACAGAGACAGCTACTTGCTTGTAATCCGCGGGAGAAAGATCGTTAGGGCTCCCTCCAATGGTCCCATCAAAGGGATCGTCTATATTCCTGATGGTTGTGCGTAAAAGAAATTGCACTCCGCCCTTGGACACACTTGTCTCTCGCGGAATGACACCAGAAGGGATACCCTGCACAATGCCCACATTCTCATACGATAGATTACGAATCAGCTCAATCTGTTCATTTGCCGCAAGCATTGCGAGCGTCCGTAATTTAGATGTTGAGACCAGTTTCATCACTCCAACATACCCCTCGTATACACCGAGAGATATGATAAGGAAAATAGCAATACCAACGAGTACCTCAACGAGTGTTAAGCCGTGTCGAAACAGAGACTGTTTTGTATTACTTAATTGCATCGGTCAGCGAGTACATTGGGCCAAGCATTGCGATAGCAAAAAATCCAACAGCAATGCCAATCAGCACCATAAGTGCTGGCTCAATGATGGTTGAAAGATTTTTTGTCACCTGATCAACCTCTTTCTCATAGAACTGTGCGCCTTTAAGAAGCATCCCGGGTAAATCGCCAGTCTCTTCTCCCACCGCAGCAAGCTCCGTTACGAGTATTGGATAGATATGTTCGTAAGAATGAAAGGTTTGTGAAAGCGGGATGCCTTTCTGCACATTCTCGCGTGCATGAATAAGTGCCTGCTTATACGCATGGTTTTGCAGAACATCTTCGGTAATCTGAAGCGACTCAGTCATTGATACGCCCGAAGAGATAAGTGAAGAGATGGTCCGCATAGTTACAGCGGCATTTACATTGCGTACTACTGGTGAGATAAGTGGGAGACGGAGCACGAGCCGCTCAAACAGTCGTTTAACACCGGGGAGCTTGATCCCTCTCCATCCAACGACAATCAAGAGTGTAGGCAGGAGAATACTCATAATCTTATGCTCACCTACAAAATCACTGAACCAAATAACCATCTGCGTGGTAAGCGGAAGATCTACTCCAAGATCCTTAAAAGTAGCAGTGAGCGTTGGCACCACATACATCATCATTAAGATGCCAATTAAAATAATGACACAAATAATGACAGCGGGGTACATCATTGCCCCTTTTATCTTGCGTCGTAGCTCATAATTTTTATTAAGTTGATCAGAGATGATAGCGAGTGATTCAGGAAGTTTTCCTGACTCTTCACCCGCTGCAACCATGGCAATAAAGATTGGAGAAAAGATATCTTTCCGTGCAGAGAGTGCTTCATGAAGACTACCGCCGCTCTTTATCCGCTCGGCAAGCGTATGTACTACATCTTTATATCGCTTACTCCCTCCTTGCCGTTCAATAACTTCAAGCGCACGAGAGAGGGAGAGACCGGCAGTAATCATAGAGCCAAGATTATCAGCAAAGAGTACTTTTTCACGAAGAGAGAGATCCTTTACAAATAAGCCAAGAATACTATCTGCGAGATTCTTTTTTGGTGTAATAGCCTTAGCAAGAATTGGCGTGAGTCCTTCTGCACGGAGTTCACGAGAGAGCGCAAGCTGATCAGAGGCGTCGCGCTCACCACTTATCTCTTCGCCGGTCTCTTTTCGTGCTCGGAAAAAATATTTCATATCACTATTATTCCGCGGCAACACGCAGGACCTCCTCAATCGTAGTAATGCCTTGCGCGGCCTTATAAATACCATCTTCTAGCATTGAGAACATCCCTTCCTTTCTCCCTTCCTCTTCTATTTCTGCGGCTGTCGCTCCCTTCATCACAAGCTCTTTCACCGACGGAGATAGGGTCATAATTTCATGAATACCAACGCGCCCAGAAAAACCATCCGGACAGTCGGTGCTCCCTTGCGGTTTAAAGAAGGGGACATCGGTGATCTTTGTTCCCGGGGCAATTAGCTTTTCTTGTTCTAGTACAGAAAGCACTTTTGGCAGATCTACTTCTCCTGCAAGTGTTTGTGCCTCTGCGGGTGTAAGGCGGTACTCAATCTTCCCATTCTTACAGAGCTTGCGCACAAGTCGCTGTGCCACGATTACATTAATAGTTGAGACTAGGAGAAAAGGTTCCGCTCCCATATCCAGCATACGGGGGATGGTGGCTCCAGCAGAATTAGTGTGGAGTGTAGAGAGTACTAAGTGCCCCGTGAGTGCAGCATTAATAGCAAGATTAGCGGTCTCTTTATCACGAATCTCCCCCACCATAATAATATCTGGGTCTTGGCGCATAAGAGAACGGAGTCCAGCCGCAAATGTCATTCCAATATCTGGTTTGACCTGCGTCTGGTTAATACGCGGCATCTGATACTCCACTGGGTCCTCTACGGTAGAGATATTTACATCCGGCTTGTTGAGAATATCTAAAATAGTGTAAAGAGTCGTTGACTTTCCGCTTCCTGTTGGGCCAGTAACAAGAATCATCCCCGTCGTCTTGCGTGTTGCATCATGAATGCGCTCCAATCCCGCGCCGTGAAAACCGAGTCCTTCTAAGGTGTAACCCTTTACCGCATCAGGGAGAAGACGCATTACCACCTTCTCTCCGTAGTAGGTAGGGAGCACTGAGACACGAAAAGAGATTTTTTGCCCTTCTGATTCAATTTTAAAACGGCCATCTTGAGGGAGACGCTTTTCATCCAGACGCAGATTTGAGAGAACTTTTACTCGAGCGATTATCCCCGGCCCAACCGCTTTAGGGAGCATCATGGCATCATGAAGAATACCGTCAATACGATATCGGATAACCACCTCATTCTCATACTGTTCTATGTGAATATCAGAGGCCTTCTGCACTACTGCGTGAGAGAGAAGTGTATCAATGATACGGACTACCGGAAGATCCTCTGCCATCTTCTTTAATTCAGCTTCCCCCTCCTCTGGTGTTGCACCCTCCGCGAGCGTTTTGACCGTCTTCGCCTCTTTTTGGATTATATCGCCAAACTCCGCTTTGAGACTCTTTTGGTACTGAACCAAGGCGGAACGCATACTTTCGGTATCGGTTAGCCGTGGGAGTATACGAAGGCCAACACTCTTTTTAATGAACTCAATAGCCTTAAGATCTTCTGGATCAAGCATTGCCACCTCAAGCGCTGTATCAGAGCGCTTGTAAGCAATGATATTGTGCTTACGAGCAACTGGCTCAGGGATTATTGAGAGTACCGAGAGATCTATTTTTTGCCCCTGAAGAGAAACGAAGGGTATGCCGAGTACATAGGCTTGTGCTTTACGCCACTCATCTTCAGAAATCTTTCCTTGTGAAATAAGTACATCTCCCAAAGAGAGCGAACGAGCACTTGCATCTTGTGTTGCAAGTTCAAGGTCTGACTTACTGACCAAGCCAGAGTCAACTAAAAATGCTTGTAACCGTACGAGGTCTGTGTGCACACCTTTAGTATATCAAGTTGTGCCGCCCTCTCCGATAAAAAATGGTTGATAAGTGCCTCCTCATTGACTCCGTGCAGATGCGACACAAAAAGCGTCCAATGGAGTCCGTGGCACAAGATTATTTCATTACGGTAGGCACATACAATGTCTAAAGGGATAATAATAATTTTTGTATCAATAACAAAAAGGTCTGGTTATACTCTCCTGAGCATTCCAGACCTCTCTGTAAATCTAACCGAGACTGTTGATGAGGAGCCCTATCTATGGCAAGTCACATCTAAGCTACCAAAGGAGGTACCTTCAGTAGTGGTTCCAGTCCACCCAAATGAACGATTTATGGAGTATTTGACTTGGTTACAAGAGTACTTCGCTAATCCAAGTGATTTTTCAATAGGACTCAGTAGCCCGTCCACCATCGATCCAGAATATATATAGATTGGTAATTCTGACAAACCAGAGGGAGTATATGTGACCGTCTTAGATATCTCACGACTACCTTGATCAATAGTAATAGTTCCTGATCCACTTGGTACAACGGATCCATTCCCTGCTAAAGCTTTCACGAACGCATCACTGCACACTTGCCCTATCTTAGGTCCGCCTTGACGACCAAATACAAAATTCATTCCGGTCACTTTGCCGTTGAAATCTGCGTTACAGGACATATGATGACCTCCATACCCGCGATTATAGACTCTAACAGGGAGATTAACTGTGACCGGTTTAGTATCATACATCTTATTAGGACCATAGATGTATGCGATGATAGTACCATTGCCTTTTATTCTCGCACTATTTGGTGCTATTGTACTCCTGATCTTAAATGCGCCAAGATTTTGAGTCTTATTTACTTCTGTGTTTGGACTAAGAGGAATTATGAAGGTTGGAGAATTTATTCTTTTATCAAGACCAGTTAAGTCAGTATTATTCCATGCATAGTTATAGATGACAGGCCAGTCACCGTTCTTATAGCCCTGGATCTGAACTTCATTAATCCCCGCGGATAATGATCCATTTAAGTCAGGATAAAGGGATAGAGAGACCACGATCGCTCGTACCATCTTCTTTGGAGAAACGGCTGGAGATGGCCTCACATATACATCTTTGAAAACTCCATCAAGTTCTGGTATTTCAAAGGTTGAGCCCAGAGGATCAAAATCAAACTCATTGTCGGTATATATTGACGGTTCACTACAAACTGGGTATCCATTACTAAAACCACTTATGTATTGCCCAGTAGGACAAGTTCCGCCTAATAGATCGTCGACATCCCCTTTATCAGTAAGGCTTATCCATTCAGTACTATCATATCCTTCAAAGTCCTGCCCCGTCCAGCGGATGGTACCTGCATTTCTGCCCGTAGTATTACCAATCTTGATCGCGCCTTCAACATCAAGTGTCTCAACAGGGATTTTTGGAGCTGATCCGCCTCCAATACCCACCTTCCCATCCTTTCCGGTAATCAGCGAGAGCCATGTTCCGCCGTCATTTGATCCCCAGATGTTGAAGTACCCCTGCCCTGCGATCCCATAAGGATTAATGCCTAACACCTGTTGGTTAGTAGTCTTATTTTTGACCGACAGAGAATTATAACCAGCTGGGACAGAGGTAATAATGCCTCCAATGGTAAGACCTCCGATCTTTTCTTGTGCTATTGTACCCACATTTACTGGAGCGGGAACATTACCACTTGGAGGAAATGCCGTTGGAGCCACCCACTGTGCGGAGGCGGTGTATGGTACAAGGGTGACTGCACAGAGCGACAAGGTGAGGAGAATAATTTTCTTCATTGTAAGATAATAAATGAACGAGTAATAATAAAATGAGACCTTTTTTTATATTGTAGAGTATATCAACTCTCTCACCATCATCCCAACACTTCCTGTTGATAACTTCAACATCTACTCTCATTGACAAATAAGTGGGCGTGCGTATACTAGACCTACTCTGAACGATTGTAGCGTCCGTATCCGAAAAGGAACGGGCGGTTTTTATTCAATAATAAAGCCATTATGATGGATTTAAAGGCATTGACATCGGCTCTCGGGGAGCTTGAGGAGGAGCGTGGCATCCCTCGTGAAGAGATACTCCACGCGATAGAGGACGCGCTCTCTGCCGCGTACAAGAAGGATTATGGAAAGAAGGGGCAAATTGTCCGAGCCACCTTCAATCCCAAGACGGGGGATGTTGAGTTCTCTCAAGTCAAGATTGTAGTTGACGAGTCTATGCTTCGCCATCCCGATGAGGAGGGAGAAGGAGAAGAGATTGAGCTCCCTGAAGGAGAGATTCCCTCAAGTGAGCGTAAGGTGAGCTTCAATGAGGAGCATCACATTATGATTGATGACGCAGTAAAGATTAAGAAAGATGTCACTCCGGGAGAAGAACTCATCTTCCCGCTTGAAGGAAAAGGTGACTACGGACGCATTGCGGCGCAGACCGCAAAGCAGGTCATCATTCAGCGTATCCGCCGAGCAGAGAAAACATCTATCCTCGGAGAATATGAAGCACGGCAGGGAGAAATTGTGAGTGGAAAGGTCCAGCGTATGGAACGGGGAGCCATCTTTGTGGATCTCGGACGCACGGTGGCGATACTCCCCCGTGAGGAACAAATCCCCGGTGAGTACTACCGTCAAGGCGAGCATATTAAGGCATATCTCTACGCAGTAGAAGATACGCCGCGAGGTATTTCTCTCCGTCTCTCTCGTGCGCACCCCCAGTTTGTGGTAAAGCTCTTTGGTGTTGAGGCATCAGAGATTGCGGCGGGCACCGTTGAGATTAAATCGATTGCGAGAGAGGCGGGGTCACGCACCAAGATTGCCGTCATCTCGCACGATACAAATATTGATGCTGTCGGCTCTTGTGTGGGTCAGCGCGGCGCTCGTGTGACTGCAGTGATCAATGAATTAGGTGGCGAGAAGATCGATATCACCGAGTGGTCAGATGATACCAAGACCTTTATTGAGAACGCCCTCTCCCCTGCAAAAGTCATCAGTATAGAGCTAAACGAGGCTGAAAAATCGGCAAAAGTTGAGGTTCTTCCCGATCAATTCTCTCTTGCTGTTGGGCGTGGCGGACAAAATGTACGCCTTGCAGTAAAGCTTACGGGGTGGAAGATTGATATTAGTTCTCCTGGAGCTATGGAGGAAACGAATCAAGAAGAATCAGAATCGTTACCAGAAGAATAATTAGTAATAATCAATAGCCATATATATGAGTAGCTATCTTTGGTTTAGTATCATTGCAGGTATTGGTGCCATCATCTACGGTCTCGGGCTCGTACGCCTTATTATGAAAGAGCCGGCCGGATCGGGGAAGATGAGTGCCATCGCTCAAGCCATCCAAGAAGGAGCAACGGCATATTTAAACAGGCAGTACAAAACTATTGTCCCTATTGGGATCGTACTCTTTGTAATCCTATGGCTTGCAATCGGATTTCTTACCGCACTTGGATTTCTCATCGGTGGAGCGGCTTCCGCACTTGCCGGTTATATTGGGATGAATGTCTCTGTCCGAGCCAATGTCCGCACCGCAGAAGCGGCAAAGAAAGGACTCTCGCAGGCACTCTCACTTGCTTTCCGTGGTGGAACGGTAACAGGACTCCTCGTGGTGGGGCTTGCCCTTCTCTCTGTCTCTGGATTTTATGCAGTAAGCGGAGATATAAAGGCACTCGTTGGGCTTGGATTTGGAGCAAGTCTCATCTCCGTCTTTGCTCGGCTTGGTGGCGGAATCTTTACCAAGGCGGCAGATGTAGGAGCAGATCTTGTGGGTAAAGTTGAAGCAGGTATCCCCGAAGATGATCCGAGAAATCCGGCAGTGATTGCAGATAATGTGGGTGATAATGTGGGTGACTGCGCTGGTATGGCTGCGGACCTCTTTGAGACATATGCAGTGACCTCCGTTGCGGCAATCCTCTTGGGGACACTCACCTTTGCGGAAGGGTACACTCCTGCAATAATCTACCCGCTCGCACTCGGCGGTATTGCCATCATCGCCTCCATCATCGGGACATGGTTTGCTAAACTTTCACAAGGGAGTGAGAACATTATGTGGGCATTATATAAAGCGCTCATCATTGCTGGCGTTATTGCGGCAGTCCTCTTCTACCCCCTCACCAACGCACTCCTTGCAGATAACGGGCTCTTCTCAACGACGGCGCTCTTTGGCGCGGCACTTGTTGGACTCATTGTTACCGCCGCCATTGTTGCCATTACCGAGTACTACACAGGGACCAGGTACAAGCCAGTGCAGTCCATTGCGCGTGCGAGTCTCTCTGGACACGGGACAAATATCATCCAAGGGCTCGCTATCTCAATGAAGGCGACTGCCCTCCCCTTGTTCGTTATTGTTATCGGCATCATCACGGCGTACTCCTTCGCCGGGCTTTACGGCATCGCGATTGCGGCAATGAGTATGCTATCACTTGCCGGCGTTATTGTTGCCATTGATGCCTTTGGCCCCATTACAGACAACGCGGGTGGTATCGCAGAAATGGCAGAGCTCCCCAAAGAAGTACGAGATATTACTGACCCCTTGGATGCGGTGGGGAATACTACGAAAGCAGTAACTAAGGGCTACGCTATCGGCTCAGCTGGACTTGCCGCATTAGTACTCTTTGCCTCCTACACAGAAGAATTTGCAGTACTTGGAAGGGATATCAGTTTCTCACTCGGAGACCCTATGGTAATCGTCGGTCTCTTTATCGGAGGATTGCTCCCCTACTACTTTGCCGCCCTCTCAATGGAGGCAGTGGGTAAAACAGCAGGAAAGGTGGTTGAAGAAGTACGCCGTCAATTCAAGGAGATGCCGGGGATTATGAACGGCACGGAAAAGCCCGATTACAAAAAAAGTGTAGATATTGTAACCGCAGCCGCCATTAAAGAGATGCTTTTCCCCGCGCTCATCCCAGTACTTGCACCAATCATTGTATGGGTACTCCTCGGGCCTGTGGCAGTAGGCGGACTCTTGGTGGGAAGTATTATTACCGGACTCTTCGTCGCTATTTCAATGACTTCCGGTGGTGGCGCATGGGATAATGCCAAAAAGTACATCGAGCAAGGTAATTTGGGTGGAAAGGGTTCTGATGCCCACAAAGCAGCCGTGACTGGTGACACCGTTGGAGATCCTTACAAAGATACTGCGGGACCTGCTATTAACCCGATGATTAAGATACTCAACATCATCGCACTTCTCTTGGTAGCTCTATTGGTATAATCCTTCAATAGATTCAGAATTGTGCTATACTCCCAATAATTATTAGATAGTAATATTTCTTATGCGTATACGATCATTGTTAGCCATTGCGACGGTTATTGCACTCTCGGGACTTCTGCCAGTAGCTGCACTCGCGCAAGATGCTGGAGCAGAGCAGGATAACGCTTCAACCAGTGCAAGAGCGAAGGTAGAGAATAAAAAAGAGATTGCTAACATCAAGGCACAGCGTCTTGGTGAGTACCTCTCACGCCATGTAGCGGTGTTGAAGGGGATCATTGCTCGCCTTGAATCACGCATCACAAAGATTGAAACACGAGGTCTATCGACTGAGGGACAGAAGAAGTTAGAAAGTGCAAAAAAGAACATCGCGGAAGCAAAGACAAAGCTTGACTCGGCGGGAAGCGCTATTACCACGGTAATTAGTGATGTTGAGAAGGCGCTGGGAGGCGATGATATCAAAGCAGGCCTTACGGAAGCGAAAGCAAAGCTAAAGAATTCTCGCACACTACTTACTGACGCCATCGCAAAGATAAAGGCAGCCCGCAAAGATATTGGAGATGCCTTGGGAACCGTTACTACCGCAGAATCTGCGACAACAACGCAGACTGCAACATCATCAGCTAACTAGTACTATTATGGAAGGAGAATCAAGTTCAAAGGGAGCACTTATCGGAGCAATTATCGTTATCCTCTTGCTCGTTGCTGGCGGCATCTATGTTGCTGTCACTAAGCCGAGTACAGAGGCACCCGATGACACCGCAACAACAACCGCAACAACAACAGTCTCGGCTCCATCTGACGAGCTCGCTGGCATTGACGCTGATTTAAACGCAATTGACCTTACTGACTTGGATGCCGCATTGGCAGACTAGACCAGCTCTCTAAAAAGCTCCCCCTGGCTCGCCAGCGGGGAGCTTTTTTGTTAGAGTAGCGGTCTATGACAACATCATTCACGGTTACCGTTACTGACTCCGGAGTATCGGAGAAAACAATCACGGGAGAGATCTCTGTGGAACTCTTTATGTCACACTGGAGTGAGACAATTAAGGAATTAGGAAAAGATGCAAAAATTGAAGGCTTCCGCCCCGGGCATATTCCAGAAAAGATACTCATTCAGCACACGGGAGAGCAGGCAGTACTCTTTGAAATGGCAGAGCGGACACTCGCAACAGAATATCCCAAGATACTCACCGCGCATCACATTGATGCTATCGGCCGCCCCGAGATTACCATTACCAAGCTCGCAAAAGGAAATCCACTTGGCTTTGCAATCAAGACTGCCGTCACTCCTGAAGTGCGACTTCCCGACTACAAAACCATCGCGAAGACAGTGCAACAAGAAAAAGAAGAGGAAATCGTGGTACGCGATGACGAAATAGAATCAGTACTGACGGAGCTACGCACCGCACGAAAAGGAAAAGATGAAGAAGAGCTCCCTGCGCTCACTGATGAGTTTGTGAAAAGCGTTGGAAACTTTAATTCTATAGAAGAACTCCGTGCAAAGATACGAGAAAATCTTACCGCAGAAAAGGAGTCTCGGGCGCGTGATAAGCGTCGAGTAAAGATTCTTGATGCCATTAGTGAGAAGACAGATATTGCCATACCTGAAGTACTCATCCACGCAGAAATGGATAAAATGTTTTCAGAGTTGCGCACAAACATTGAGCAAATGGGGCTCAAACTTCCCGATTACTTATCTCATATTAAAAAAACTGAAGAGGATCTAAAAAATGCATGGCACGAGGATGCAAAAAAACGCGTCTCTGCGGGGCTCATCTTGTCAAAAATCGCTCACGAAGAAAAACTGTTTCCCAAGGAGGAGGAAGTGAGTCATGAGGTAACACACCTTTTGGAGCATTACCCTGACGCAAATCCTCACAACCTACACCACTATGTGGAGGGTCAGCTCACAAACGAAAAGGTATTAAAATTTCTCGAACAAAAGTAAGAAGCGAGTACTATTTATTTTTTGGGACGCGCCGAAGCCTTTTAGTATAAAGCGCAAAAAAAATGAATAGTACGAGCCATTCTTCTTGACACTTAACACTTAATGCTTCATACTATCGTTATGTCAATACTCATTCCCACCGTTATTGAGAAGAGTACCTATGGCGAGCGCGCCTATGATATTTACTCGCGTCTCCTCAAGGATCGCATTATTTTTTTGGGCGGGCCCATTGATGAACATGTGGCAAATCTTGTAATTGCACAAATGCTTTTTCTTGATGCAGAGAACTCGCAAAAAGACATCCTCCTCTATGTAAACTCACCCGGGGGCTCCGTAACCGCAGGACTCGCTATTTACGACACGATGCAACATGTCAAATCTGATGTCTCTACCATCTGTGTAGGCATGGCCGCTTCTATGGGGGCATTTCTCCTCGCCTCTGGCGCCAAGGGTAAGCGTCTTGCGCTTCCTAACTCAGATATTATGATCCACCAACTCTCATCCGGTTTTCAAGGGCAGGCAACGGATATTGAGATTAATGCGCGTTACATTCTTAAACTCAAGAGCCGTCTCAACACCCTTCTTGCAAAACATACAGGTAAAACATCCGAGGTAATTGAAAAAGATTCCGATCGCGACAATTGGATGAGCTCCGATGAGGCAAAGAAGTACGGGCTTATTGACAAAGTCCTCCATACTAAGATATAAAAACAGCCCTTTACTCAAGGCTGGAGTTCTGGTACGATATATGTATTATCACATTTATTTTTTGTTGTCTGCCTTAGAATCAGCTATCGGAGCATTATTATGATGAGAACGCGTAACGCATTCCCCACATCACCACACTATGCCCTTACACGGCCTACTACTCTGTATTATCGATGAGTACAGCCAGTAAATAACCGTTACTGATACCCTAAGGCGACGCCCGTACGCCTATGGATGTTACAAAACTAATACTCCTCCTCGCCGCAACGGGGCTCTCTGGTGTTCTACTCGGGTACATACTCCGCTGGTTGGTCACCTTGAGCCAAAAAGGGTCCATTGAGCTCACGATCAAGCAGACCTTACTGGATGCGAAGGCGGAGGCACAGCGTCGCATTGACGAAGCAGAGAAGGAGTCAGAACGGCTCCTGAAAGAAGCAAAAGCTAAGGAGAGAGAAAAGGAGCAGGAGCTCAAGCGAAAGGAGGAGCATCTCATTAAAAAAGATGAGACCTTAGATAAACGGCAAGTTGATATTGATCGCGAGTTAGAAGGACTCAAGATAAAGATAGAAGAGATAAAAAGTATAAAAGAGCGTGCAGTTGTACTTGAAGCAGAGCGCGCAAAGAAGCTGGAGGAAGTTGCCGGTCTTTCACGAGAAGATGCCCGTGCGGAATTGATTCAAAATGTGGAGAGAGAATCTGAAGAGGATTTGACGGTACGCCTCCACAAATTAGACACGCAGGCAACCGACATTTTAGAGCGAAGAGCTAAGGATATTCTTGCAACCGTTATCCAACGCCTTGCAACAAGCTCCACGCCCGAGATTATGTCTACTACCGTAGGCATCCCCTCAGATGATGTGAAGGGAAAAATAATTGGGAAGGAAGGACGCAATATCCGCGCCTTTGAACGAGTAGCGGGAGTAGAACTGATTGTTGATGATACGCCGGGAGCTATCACCATCTCCTCATTTGATTCTGTACGGAGACATATTGCAAAAATTGCACTAGAAAATCTGATTGCAGACGGGCGTATTCAGCCAGCAAAGATTGAGGAAATGGTGGAGAAGGCAAAAGGTGAGGTAAATAAAATCATTAAAGAGCGTGGTGAAGCTGCGGCTTACGAGACGGGGGTACT
>CAZNKH010000005.1:0-33322 GCA_964574105.1 uncultured Candidatus Saccharibacteria bacterium
AAAGATTATGTGAATGGAAATAAAGATACTGTCTGCGCGGCAAATTTCAGAGTTTTTGAAGAAATACAGAAAACCTTGATAAGCTACGGTTTATTGGTAGGGTAATATTGAATTGATCTTAAGGACAGAAAGGAGGTGACTACCGTGAAAAATTCTCAACAAAGCAAATCAGTCGTAATTCCGCGAGTATTACTTCGAGCAAAAGAACAAGCTCTCAAGGGCGAAGCCAAGGGTCCTTGGGATAAAGGGCACTGGGCCAACAGGAAATAAACTCCAACTCGGTCCCGATAACGGGTAGTGCATATACACTACCCGTTTTTTATTGTCTCAGTGAGGGAGTTTAAGTACATCTTATCTATGCACTTTTTTTCATCCGTATATTCTTTCGCCAGATTTCTCATTGCGTGAGCACTCCGCCGTCTGATCAATGTGAAGTTGTGAAGCACTGATTCGTCAGTTTTTTCCGCAATACTTATCGTGGTGTTAAAGTATTTTGTTGCCAAGTATCCCTCTGGAGTAAAAGAACTGATGAGTAGCTCCTCAAGAATTTGGAAAGGCGGCATATCTTGAGAGAGGGGACTGAGGAGGTCTTGATTTTCATCAGCAACACTCACAATCAAAGGCATCACTACAGAGTGACTTCTTAATGCAAGATGGAACAGTTCGTGCAGTAACACTGCTTCAAGAAAAGGGAAATTATTCTCAATTACTCCAGAACATTCCAGCACAAGATCCGTTTTTTCTTCAAAGGTTGAGTACCATCCTACAATATCATCCTCTTCTGCACTGCTCATTGCTAACTGTATGGGTATGTCAGTGAGCTTTGTTTTGTTCTGTAATCCTGTGAGGGATTCTACTTGTGCTAATGCCGTTTCTATTTTTTTTGATTGTGAGTTAAAAAATTTACTTATTCTCATGAGATGCGTTTCTTCTTTCTGCCAGACGATGTCAAAACGATGAGAAAAATTCTCAAGTACTTCTTTAATTGCCCCCGTGTGAGTTGTTCCAATCTCTTGTCCCAAAATATTCCACAATTGTTCATTCTCTTTGGTCAAAAAATAAGCCTCAATGAGATTGATGCCTACTTCTGATGCTATATCAGTGATTTTCTTTATTGACGATTGTTCAATTGTAGAGAGTGCACCACCATTGCCTGCTAGCCACTGTTCAACCCGCTCTTTGTTCCAAGGGTTGTTTCTGATCTGGCAGATTTCTCCAATAAATATTAATTTATTGAATAATTTGTTAATACGAAAACTATTTGGCATAGAGGCAGTATATACCGATTCTCCCCCTATTGTGAAGGTGCTACAATAGAGAGATATGACATCGGCACAACAGAGACCCTTCTCGTGGATGAGCCCAAAGTTGGAGGTGCAGGAGACTGGTGAGTATGGCAAAGGGGTGTTTGCAAAGGCAGATATAAAAAAGAATGAGACACTGGCTCTATTTGGTGGCTATATCTTAAGCTTGGAGGAGGAAGCAATCCTGCCTCAGGAGCATAAAGATTCAGGAGTTCAGATTGATGACAACTTTGTCTTATCCTCTTGTGGTGAATCTGAATTAGCCGATTACTTCAATCATTCTTGTGAACCAAATGCTGGATTTTTAGGACAGATACGCCTTATTGCAATCAAAAAAATAAAAGAAGAAGAAGAAATTTGTTTTGATTACGCAATGGCCGTTGCTCATTCAGGAGATCAATTTTATGTGATGAATTGTCAGTGTGGCAGTAGCTCTTGTCGTTCTAAAATCACAGGAGAAGATTGGAAAATTCCTGAGCTCCAGTTAAAATATAAGGGATATTTTCAACAATACATTGCAGATAAAATTAACAATATATGATCTTCTGTAGCGATATTCCAAATCCGCAGTTTTTATTCTTCTCAGATTCTGTTCCTGGGCTTCTCTATTATTCGCATATTCCCGCAGTCATAGTCTCACTATTGATCGGGATTTTTGTTTTTGTGCGTGCGCGTAATTTAGTCGGAACTATTTTAGTGTCTATCTCAATAGTCTTTTCTTTATGGTCTTTTCTTAGCCTAATTGCTTGGACTAATAATAATGTTAGTCTGATCCAGTTTATCTGGCCGGCGTTTGGAGTGTTGTATTCACTGTTGTATGCTCTCTGTTTGTACTTCGTCTATGTGTATATAGATAAAAAAGATATTTCGTTTAATACAAAGCTCATTATCTCCATCCTTTTACTCCCCGTCATCCTCTTTGCCTCATCAAGATGGAACCTCCAATATTTTGATCTCCCTAACTGTGAAGTACACGAAGGGCACTACTTCACGAGCTACTACTATCTCCTTGGGCTCATCTTCATGCTCTGGACATTTAGGGTCATTGTTGTGCGGTACCGTAAGGCCAAGCCAGCACTACGCAAGCAGATTGTGCCGCTCGGTGTGGGGATGCTCCTCTTCCTCCTCTCCTTTTTCGTTACCGGCTACCTCGCGAGCGCTATTGATAACTTTGAGTTGGAGCAATACGGTCTCTTTGGGATGCTCATTTTTATGGGCTTCTTGGCCTATCTCATTGTGCAGTTCAAAGCATTCAACATTAAGCTCCTCGCCACGCAGGCCTTGGTGGTGGGTTTGGTGATACTCATTGCGTCCGAATTCTTCTTTGTGCGTAACTCAATCAACATTGTGCTCACGGGCATTACCCTCATCATCGCTATTGGCTTTGGTTATATGTTGATCAAGAGTGTGAAGGAGGAGGTAAGTCAGCGTGAGCGCATTGAGCGACTCGCGAAGGATCTGGCCAAGGCGAACGACAATCTCTTTGCCGCCAATCTCAAGCTCAAGGAGCTAGATCGGCAAAAGACGGAGTTTGTTTCTATTGCCTCACACCAATTACGGAGCCCTTTGACCGCCATTAAGGGTTACACATCAATGATTCTTGAGGGCTCCTACGGTGAGGTGGGGGAGAAGATGCGTCATCCGCTCCAAAACATCTTTGAATCCAGCCAGCGTTTGGTGATGATAATTGAAGACTTTTTGAATATCACCCGTATTGAGTTGGGGCGAATGAAGTATGAGTTCTCTAATCTCAATATCAGGGATCTTGCCGAGAAGGTGGTCGCAACCATGAAGGTCCCCGCCGAGCAGAAGGGGCTCACACTCACCTTTGTTGCCGAGGGAGGGGAGTATGTGATTACCGCTGACACGGGGAAGATTAGCCAGATCATCTCTAATCTCGTAGACAATGCAATAAAGTACACTCCCTCAGGATCTATAGAGGTAAAGGTGAGTGACGGTGATGGTAAGGTGCGCATTACCATCAAGGATAGCGGGGTGGGACTCACGCCGGAGGTGATACCTAAGCTCTTTGAGAAGTTTGTTCGTGCCGACGATGCGGGTAAGGTCAATTACTCTGGCACTGGCCTCGGGCTCTATGTGGCCAAGCAAATGGTGGAGGCACACAAGGGTAAAATCTGGGCAGAGAGCGAGGGAGTTGGCAAAGGTTCAACATTCATTGTTGAGCTCCCTGTGAAGAAGGCTTAGTTGACAGGGTTCTTGTGTTTCTGTAGTATGGAACCTGGCTCGTAGGAGCTATCGTTTTTTTATGGCGCGATCACTTAAGAAAGGTCCCTATATTGACCCAAAATTGCTCAAAAAAATAGAAGGCAAACGCCCTGCGGATTCTGCCGTGATCCGGACTTGGTCCCGAGCAAGCCAGATTTCCCCCGAGATGGTGGGCTTTACTTTTGGTGTTCACAACGGTCGCAGTCACATTGAGGTACTGGTAACCGAGGACATGGTTGGACATCGCTTTGGTGAGTTTTCTCCTACCCGTAAGTTTATGCGCCACGGAGGTAAGATGCAGAAGGAGTTAGAGGAGAAGAAGAAGGAGGCCGAGATTGCTGCGGCTAAAGCGGCAAAGGAGCAAGGATCAAATGCCAAGTAATAAGTGCCAAGTATTAAGAAACAAGAAACAAGCATGAAGGCAACACTCTCCAACTATCGCCAGTCTCCGCGCAAGGTGCGACTCCTCGCGGACTTGGTGCGTGGCAAAAAAATAGGGGATGCTATCACCACTTTGGCTCACCTTCCCAAGCGCGCTGCTGCGCCGGTAAAGAAACTCATTGAGAGCGCGCTTGCCAACGCAAGCTCCATCAGCACGGTGAAGAAAGAGAATTTGTATATTAAAAAGATTACCGTCGACAAAGGAGTGGTTTTAAAGCGCATGCGACCCGGAGCGCGTGGCCGCGGTTACCCACTCCATAAGCACACCAGCCACATTCGTGTGGTCCTAGATTCTCATCATGACGCATAGTGTTCATCCATACGCCCATAGACTTGGTATTATCCGTGACTGGCAGTCACGCTGGTTTGGCACTCGTGGCAAATACCAAGAGTTTCTTAAGGCAGATGTACTCCTGCGCGAGTATCTTACCAAGCGTCTCCGCGGTCTCTATGTAGACGGTGTAGATATTGAACGCGGTGCGGATTCTTTCCGTATTACCATCAAGACTTCTCGACCGGGTATGGTGATAGGCAGGAGTGGTGAGGGAGCTACTAAGCTCAAGAGCGACATTCACGCGGTACTGCGCAAAGCTGGCGCCAGTATTCCCAGTGATTTCAAATTAGACATTGATGAGATCAAGATGCCCGAGGCTCATGCCGCTATTCTTGGCTACATGGTTGCTGAAGGATTGGAGAAGCGTCTGCCTTTTCGTCGTGTCGCCAAACAGGCAATGGAGAAGGCGATGGCTACTAAGGGTGTGGAGGGAGTAAAGATTGCACTCTCTGGTCGTTTGGGTGGAGCAGATATGGGTCGTCGTGAATCATTTAAGGCGGGGCAGGTGCCTCTCTCTACACTCCGTGCGGATATTGATTTTGCTCGTGAGAAGGCCTACCTCTCGTATGGGGTGATTGGTATTAAGGTTTGGATCTACCGTGGTGAAGTATTTGAATCATAAAGCAAATGTATGTTTCCTAAAAAAGTAAAATTTAGAAAATGGCAGACTGACCGCGTCAACCCGCACAAGGCGCGTGTTGAGACGCGTGGTACTAAACTCTCTTTTGGTTCGCACGGACTCAAGTCACTAGGCACAGCACGCATCAAGAGTAATCAGATAGAGAGTGCCCGTAAAACAATGACGCGCCTCACTAAGAAGACGGGCAAGATTTGGATACGCATCTTCCCAGACCGACCTTACACTGCCAAGGCGGCAGAGGTAGGTATGGGTAAGGGAAAGGGAGATCCACAGGGGTATGTCTTTACGGTGCGTCCCGGACGAATGTTGTTTGAGATAGATGGACTTACTGCGAGCGAGTCAAAGGATGCACTCCGCAAGGCAGGAGCTAAGTTACCGGTGAAGACCACGATTGTAAGCCGTGCGGAATAAGTAACAAGTACCAAGGACCAAGAAATACATATGAAGAAAGAAACACACAAAGGTAAAAAGGCGAGCGAGCTTGTAACGCTGGTTGCCAAGCGTCGCGAGGAGCTCCGGACGCTCCGCTTTGACATTGCGGGGAGTCGTGGTAAAAATACCAAGGATATCCGGGCCCATCGTCGTGATCTTGCGCGGATACTCACCGAGCTTGCTCGTGTGACCAAGGCACAGTAACACTATGACTACTACAACTACAATGCGTAAAATACTCCGCGGAACCGTCGTCTCTGACAAAATGTCACAGACGGTTGTTGTTGTAGTGAAGCGTTATGTGAAGCATCCCAAGTACGGCAAGTATATCTCTCGGAGTAAGCGCTATAAGGCGCACGATCCGGAAGGGCGCTTTCACACAGGGGATACGGTAGAGATCCGCTCTTGCCGACCGCTCTCCAAGGATAAGCATTTTGAAGTTATTTACGACTAAGTACTATCATGATACAGCCACGCTCACTCGTAACGATCGCAGATAACACCGGTGCAAAAATCGGACGCGTTTTCAAGATACTTGGCGGATCCAAGCGTCGTTACGCGCGCGTAGGCGACATCCTCGTTCTCTCGGTACAGATTGCTGAGCCGCGCAAGGCAGCAAAGAAGAAGGAGGTACATCAAGCCGTTGTTGTGCGTACCAAGGACGCCATCCGCCGCAAGGATGGTACCTATCTCCGATTTGATGAGAATGCAGTCGTGCTTCTTGAGAAAGGTAAACAGGATCCTAAGGGTGGACGCATCTTCGGTCCAATCCCTCGTGAGATTGCCGAACGCGGATATCAGAAAATTGCGTCGCTCGCTCCAGAGATTGTCTAATACCATGTCACTTACGATTAAAAAAGGGGATACCGTCATTATGCGCTCGGGAAAGGACAAGGGCGTTAAGGGCAAAGTTATTTTGGTGCAAATCAGCACTGATCGCTTGGTGGTGGAGGGAGTGAATGTAAAAAAGCGCCGCCAAAAGAGTCGTAAAGAAGGACAAAAGGGGCAGGTGTTAGAAAAGCCGGCTCCAGTCGTGCGCTCTACCGTCTCACTCTTCTGTGAGAAATGCGGCAAGGGAGTACGCTTTGGCGTGCGTGGTGAAGGAACAAAAAAAGTTCGCATCTGCCGTAGCTGTGGACGAGAAATCTAATATTACTACTATGATTGGAACAAAAGAACGAATTGAAAAGGCCTTACCGAGTATCGGTGAGAAATTGGGACGGAAAAACCGTCTCTCTTTGCCGCGTCTCGTGAAGGTGGTGGTCTCATCTGGCACTGGCCGCGCCAAAGACAAGACGCGAAACGAGCATGTTGCCAAGCGATTAGCAATCATCACTGGACAGAAGGCTTCTCCGCGCCGTGCTAAACAATCTATTGCGAGCTTTAAACTGCGTGAGGGAGATGTGATTGGCTATGCAGTGACCTTGCGTAGTGCGCGTATGTATGCATTTATAGATAAGTTTATTCACGCGGCACTCCCTCGCACCAAGGACTTCAAAGGTATAGCCGCAAGTGGTGTAGATGAGGTGGGTAACCTCACGATTGGAATTAAAGAGCATACCATCTTCCCCGAGACGGCAGATGAGGAACTACGGGATATTTTTGGACTTGCCGTCACGATGGTTACCACTGCGCATACTCGTGATGAGGCTCGTGCACTTTTTGATGCTATTGGAGTACCATTCAGCAAGGCCCCCGCAATCAAGCAGAGAGCATCACGAAAAAAGAAGAAGTAAATTACCGAGGGAAATACTCTGTCAACTCGTGAGAATAGTAGAACTCATAGGCGAGGCCACCAAAACTGTACACGGTCCCGCCTATTTCTATTGGTGCACCACCAGCGCGCGGCTCCGCATTGGGCTCTGAGCTACCAAACCCAATGTTAAAGAGTGTTGCAACGACATCAGGACGGGAGCGTATATCAAAGCCAGCGCGTTCCCATTGTGCGATGATTTGCTTAATGTAGAGTGCGGCGTAGAGGTAAGAGTAGTAGTGATCTTTCTCGTTCGCAATGCGCGCAAAACGCTCAGTGTTCGGGTCATCTGTTTTAAAATCAAGTAGGTGCTCATAGGCCTCTCCCAGATAAAAAGGTGATGTTCTATTGATGAGATGTGTTTCTACTGCGCGCGCGGTCTCTGGCTTAAAACCCATTACTCCCCAACTGAATTGGGTTTGGTTTCCAAGCACTTTAAGTGGGCCAAAGAATGATTTAAATACTTCTCGTTCGCTGGTAAAAAGACGGAGTTGTTCTGGGACGAGGCATGAGACGATGAAGCGCGCAGGAACACCACTCACTGCCGCGGCACGATTGATTGGTTCTACATCCTTGATGATTGCTTCTTCAAGCGCGTGCCACTCCTCACCCTGAGTCCACGAAAAGATATGCCGTTCCTGTGTGCGTGAGGTGCTTGTTGCAAACGATGGGTCGTTAATACCGCGCACATTGGTCCACCCATACTTGACGCCAAAGAAAGCAATAACAAGCAGAAAGCCGATGAGCGCAAAGAGGTAGATGATACCATTACCCAGCCAGATGAAGTACTCCTTCATGCGCGGCTATTCTAGCAAAAACTGAGAAGGTGGTACAGCTGATCTTGCTCGTAGAGACTTATCTGACTACGCACTCATTCTGTACTCACCTCCAAGAGTATTGACATTACTCTAATTACAAAAAATGCGCTTCATAGAATTCATCAAGAGCGCATTCTAAAGAAGAGATATCACAAGACTTCGTTTCCTCTCGTTATTATAAAGGAGAGAGACGGAGTTTTCTGTTGAGCCATGATTCGTCATTCTTATACACAGCTTGGTGAGCTTTGTGATGCGTGCATTTCAGATACAATAGATAAACATTACCACTATTTTTTGTACATTATGACAAAAATCAGCAAAAAAGTTGCCAAAACGGTCGCAAAAAATACAAAAACTGCGAAAAAAGAAAAAAAACTTGCATTTCCGAAACAGGTGAGAAAGCGCAATGGCACGATTGTTGATTTTGATGTTACGCGCATTGAGGCTGCCATCGGCAAGGCGATGCGTGCGGCAGGCGAGTTTGTAGAGAGAGCTCCCGAGCAGGTTGCACAAGCCGTCGCTCTTGGGCTTGCAATGCTCCACAGCAACGAGAAAGGATATATTCCCAGCGTTGAAGAGGCGCAGGACCTTGTCGAGCGAGAACTAATGCTTCACGATTATGTTGCAACTGCAAAAGCCTACATCCTCTATCGTGAACGCCGTGCTGAAGTGCGCCGTGAGAAGGGAGAGATACCCGAGAAAGTCCGTGACCTCGTTCATGAGAGTAAGAAGTATTTCAAAAATCCACTCGGTGAATTCATTTACTACCGTACCTACTCGCGCTGGATAGATGATGAAGGGCGTCGTGAGACATGGATAGAGACAGTAGACCGCTATGTGAACTTTATGCGAGAGAATCTGGGGAAGCGTCTCTCTGAAAAGGAGTATGCAGAAGTACGCCAAGCGATACTCTCGCACGAGGCGATGCCTTCAATGCGACTTCTCCAATTTGCAGGAAAGGCGGCTCGTGCGACCAATGTTTGTGCCTACAACTGCTCCTTTACGGCCCCGACCAAACTGGAAGATTTTGCAGAAATTATGTACATCTCTATGTGCGGGACGGGTGCAGGATTTTCAGTAGAGAGTCAGTATGTACAACAGCTTCCTGTCATTAAGCGTCAGAGTGGCAAGATACGACCGGTCCATATTATTGACGATAGTAAGGAGGGCTGGTGCGATGCACTTACCCTTGGCCTCAAGACATGGTATGCCGGAGATGATATCCAATTTGATTATGGAAAGCTGCGTGCTGCTGGCGCACGGTTAAAGACGATGGGTGGTAAGTCATCAGGTCCTGATCCACTGCGCGATCTTCTCAATTTCACTCGTGCCACTGTGTTGAAACGACAGGGGAGACGGCTTACCAACCTAGATGCGCACGATATTATTTGTAAGATTGGCGAGATTGTGGTTGCTGGTGGCGTGCGTCGTTCTGCACTCATTTCACTCTCCGATTTAGATGATGTAGAGATGCGCGATGCGAAGAAGGGGCAGTTCTATATGACAGAGCCCCAACGCAGCCTTGCTAATAACTCTGCAGTCTACGATGAGAAGCCGAGCACGGAGGAATTTATGCGTGAGTGGCTTGCACTTATGGAGAGTCACTCGGGCGAGCGCGGCATATTTAACCGTGGAGGATTGCGTGAGACATTACCAGAGCGACGAGTTAAAGCACTTGGAGAGAGTATAAGCACCCTCGGCACTAACCCCTGTGGTGAGATTATTCTCCAGCCGAAACAATTCTGTAACCTCTCTGAGATTGTGGCACGAGCAGAGGATACTCCGGCTACGCTTATGCGTAAGATGAAGGTCGCCACCATCCTCGGCACCTACCAATCAACACTCACCAATTTTCCCTATCTCTCTAAGGAGTGGAAGGAGCACTGTGAAGAGGAGCGACTCCTTGGTGTCTCCATTACCGGTCAGTGGGATTCTCCTGTGGTGCGTAAACCCGAGATGCTTAAAAAGCTTCGTGATGCGGCGGTAGTTTACAATCGCGAATACGCAAAGCGTTTTGGGGTCACTCCCTCCACTTGCATTACTTGTACCAAGCCATCAGGAACACTTTCTCAAATGGTAGATTGTGCCTCAGGGATGCACCCACGGCACGCACCGTTCTATATTCGCCGTGTACGCATTGCATCTACCGACGCGCTCTTCCAGATGCTCCGTGATCAGGGGGTTCCCTATCATCCGGAGGTGGGACAAAACCCTGAGACCGCGACAACTTTTGTCATTGATTTTCCCGTGAAGGCTCCCGCAGGTGCAATCTTTCGCGATCATGTTTCCGCCTTAGAACTTCTTGAGTATTGGAAAAATGTGAAAGTAAATTATACAGAACATAACCCCTCGGTAACCATCTCGGTAGGGAATGATGAGTGGCTCAAGACGGGGAATTGGGTGTACGAGAATTGGAGCATTATTGGCGGACTTTCTTTTCTCCCCCGATCCAATCATGTATACAAATTGGCACCCTATGAGGAGATAGATGAACGACAATATAACGAGCTCATTGAGCGCTTTGCACATGTTGATTTTTCTAAGATTGTGACCTACGAGCGTGAGGACGGGACAGAAAATAAACGAGAGCTTGCTTGTGCTGGCGGTACCTGTGAGATAGATATCCCCACGAGCGAGACACAGGAGAAGAAAGTGTAGATTGCTTCTTGACGGTAGGAATGGTATAATATTAGAAGTCCTGTACCAAGTAGTTGCTCCGATGTACAGTCGGAGAGGAAAGTCCGAACACGTGCCCCAATGCCACCATTACGGTGAGTTGGGGAAGAGTAGCGGGTAATACCCGTCCGCGGTAACGCGCGAGGTGCGAACAGAAACGACCCGGTTTAGTCCGGCTGAAACGGTCCCAATGTTTACATTGGGACTCCGAACT
The DNA here is from genome assembly GCA_964574105.1 of uncultured Candidatus Saccharibacteria bacterium. Taxonomy (GTDB): domain Bacteria; phylum Patescibacteriota; class Minisyncoccia; order Phycocordibacterales; family UBA9988; genus UBA9988. Next base: position 10,839 of record CAZNKH010000005.1, read on the forward strand.
CGTAAGAGCGTCGGAGCTAAATCCTTATTCTTAAGTGCAAGACCGTGCCCCTTGGACGCCTTATGGCGAATGAGGGGAGAGTCGCTCGAGTCCGGCGGTAACGGCGGACCTAGATACATGACTACTGCTCCGCTTTTGGCGGGGAACAGAATTCGGCTTATCGGCACAGGACATCTACAGTGAAGAACCCGCCTACCGGCGGGTTCTTTGGTTACTACATAGATAGCTTAAATGTTCGTGAAGATTTTCTAGGGAGACCGTGTGTACTTGCAAATCGTTCCAGTTCACCCACCGTATAGTATCGGTATCCATTCTCTTTGTCTCGCTCTGCTCGCAATTTTCCAGAGCGATCCCAATTGCGAAGTGTTGCAGGAGAGACTCCGAGAATTTCACTCGCGGCTGAGACGGTGACTCCTTTTTTTGGTCTCGGTGTGTGCATAAAATAGTTTGACTATTATACCAGCCGAACATAGAATGAAAAGCATATGGACTCACAAGAACACGAGCGGCTCTCTGTCCGTTCTTCAGAGGGTGCTGCGGCTAGCGTCCTTCTGTTACTCGCATTTATCACGCCAATATTATTTATCCCCGGGAGTGTGCTCCCGTTTGAGGTCGTTAAACGATTCTTTGTCGGTATTGCGATTTTTGTTGCACTCATTTTTTGGCTGGTATCACGATTAAGTAAATCAAGTGCATCAATCCCTAAGAGTTATGTGTTCTTGGGTCTTGGGGGACTGACATTCGCAGGAATACTCTCTTCTCTCTTTGTTGAGTCAACACAAAGTTTTTTCTGTAAGGCGGGAGGGTCTTGCGTCCCTGGTTTATGGACAGCAATTCGCGCACACAGTCTCATAGGGCTTGGATACGAATTAGGTACACCACTTTGGCTTGCAATTTTTACCATACTCCTCTTCCTCGCGGGGACGCTGATGTCTGATCGCAAGCGTGTGTTCCTGATGTACCTCTCCATTTTTGCATCATCAGCCATTATCACACTCTACACCCTCTTCCGCATTCTTCCTGCTCGATGGCTCATTAAGTATGAATGGTATCAATCACTTCCCGTTAGTCTCGTAGGTAAGTGGAATGAGCTCGGTATCTTCTTTGGTCTTACCGTCCTTGGTATTATTGTGATGTTAGATTTATTACGAGATTTCAAATCTCCACTCTTACCTCGTGCTGGGATCTATACGCTCTTTGGCTTCTCTGTACTCGGACTCATCTTCATCAACTTTTACCCCGTGTGGATAGTGCTCGCGCTCTCGTCAATTATGATTTATGTGTATGCGCTGACCGCCGACCGGACTACCGAGCATGCTTCAGGCAATCATCGTGTATTTCGTCCGTCCTTACTCATTGCGGTTATCGCAGTTCTCTTTGTACTTGGTGGTAATCAAAGAGGCTTCATTGGTGAGATTGTAACCCGTATCAATGCTTATATGGGTGTACCGCAAGTATTTTCCTTAGAGCCACGACCAGGATTTTCTGACACTTTAGTGGTGACTGAACGAGTCTTGGGGAAGAAGCCGATTTTCGGTGTTGGCCCAAATAATTTTGATAGCGCGTGGGCACAGTTCAAACCTGCTTCCTTCAATTCTTCTCTTGCGTGGAATACTGATTTTGATGATGGGGTAGGATACCTACCTAGTTTTGCGGTGACAACCGGTGTGATTGGGCTCATCCTTATGCTCATCTTTGTCGCGGCGATACTTATTGAAGGGTGGCGCACAATGAACAATGTCTTGCGGGACAAGATGACTAATCCACTTGCGGCCATATCTTTCTTTGTGACACTCTATCTCTGGATCTTTACGCTCATCTACACGCCGAACATTACCCTCCTCATGCTCGCGGTACTCTCACTGGGGACAATGATTGCACTCTCTGTACGCTCGGGAGCCTTACAAGAACTCTCTCTTGATTATAGTAATTCTGCCCGGGCAACATTTATCAGTACACTGGTAATCATTGTACTCATTGTAATCTCTGTTGGTGGTGGCTATCTGCTACTGGGTAGATCATGGGCAACAACACTCTTCTTTAGGGGTCTCGCGCGTGCAAATGTAAATGGTGATCTGGATACAGCAGAAACTTATATTGTACGAGCGGCAGGTCTGGGTATGCGTGATCAGTACGCACGAGCACTCACGAACTTAAATATCCTTCGGATGAACCGTATAGTGAATCAGACAGATGTTCCCGCACAAGCACTTCAAGCACAATTTCTACAGCAGGTTGATAATGCAACACGAAACGCACTGTCCGCATACCAGATTCGTCCACATTTCTATCAAAATGTGGCAGGTCTTGCGGGTGTGTATGAGGTACTTTCAGTCTTTAAAGTGGCCGGCGCAAAGGATGAAGCGATAAAGCGTTATGCAGAGGCCTCAACACTCAATCCTGAAAGTCCACTCATTCCATACTTAAATGCACGGATGTACGCATCTCTTGGTGAGACTACTAAGGCACAACAAAGTCTTGAAGCGGCGATTACCAAGAAGGTAGATTACCCTGAAGCAATACTCTTTTATTCACAGATTGAGGCGAGTCGTGGCAATATCCAAAACGCTGCAGTTATTGCTGAACGCGCGCTTGCCTATGCGCCGAATGATCTGGGAGTACTCTTTCAAGCAGGATACCTCAAGTTCCAGAGTAAGAGCTATAATGAGGCACGGATCATCTTAGAACATGCGCGTGCACTCTCTCCAAACTATTCTAACGCAAAGTACTTCTTAGCGCTTACCTATGATGAGCTTGGTGAAAACAAGAAGGCAATCCAAGAACTTACTGAAATTAGTCAGCTGAATCCAGATAACGAGGAGGTGAAGAAGATTCTTGCAAATCTCAAGGCTGGACTTCCCGCGCTCGCCGGACTCCGTGGCGGGGCCGCGGCAGCTGGAGATGAGTAACTGTGGTTAGTGCATTTTTCCGACTATTACAGCGAGAATGGAGCGGCTTGCATCAAGCCGCTTTTCTCCTTGCAGCGAGTTCTTTTTTGTCGCAATGTCTCGGGCTTGTGCGAGATAGACTTCTCGCGGGAGATTTTGGCGCAGGACGCGAATTAGACATCTATTACATAGCGTTCCGCATCCCTGATCTCCTCTATGTGACGGTTGCCTCTTTTGTCTCGGTAACGGTACTCATCCCGATACTCACTCAATATCGTGAGGGAGATACTCGTACAAATGAAGGGCGATTTGTTTCCCGCGTCGCCACTGTCTTTGCGGTAGTGATGCTTTTTGTCTCTCTACTTCTTGCACTGATTATGCCAATGCTTGCGACAATTATTGCTCCTGGCTTTGACGCACTTGCGCTGAAGGAACTCACTTTTCTTGCACGGATTATGTTACTTTCTCCTTTTCTGCTTGGTCTTTCTGGCGTCTTTGGCAGTGTGACGCAGATAGAAAAACGCTTTGTGCTTTACGCATTGGCTCCAATACTCTATAACCTTGGTATCATTTTTGGTCTTATTTTTCTCTTTCCCTTTTTTGGACTTTCTGGTCTTGCTTTTGGTGTTACACTTGGTGCACTCTCGCATCTCCTCATACAATTCCCTTCATTACGAATGGCGGGGTATCGCTTTGTTCCGCAATTCCCACACGGTGATGAGTGGCACGAGCTCCGTCACTTGATAGCAATCTCTATCCCGCGTACGATTACTCTTGCTGCACACCAGCTCTCATTGACGGGGCTCTTTGCGCTTGCCTCCTTTCTTGAGGTGGGATCTATTGCTGTGTTTACATTTGCGTGGAATCTGCAATCAGTCCCACTTGCACTCCTTGGCGTGAGTTACTCGGTAGCGGCATTCCCGACACTCTCACTTCTTCATGCAAAAGGAGAGCGAGAACAATTTGTTGGCTACATTCGTGAGGCGGCGCGCCATCTTATTTTCTGGTCCTTACCGCTCTCTGCACTTGCAATTGTTCTTCGTGCGCATATTGTGCGAATTATTCTAGGAACTGGTTCTTTTGATTGGGTGGCGACTCGACTTACTTCAGCAGCGTTTGCGCTCTTTGTTATCTCCTTGATTGCGCAAAATTTGGTACTCCTATTTGTCCGCGGATATTACGCGTGCGGCAAGACTCGTGTACCGCTCGTCGTGAATTCACTCTCGTCATTCGGCATTATTGCGCTTGCGCCCTTACTCACATGGGTCTTTAATCACGCGCCTTACTTTGCGCGTATTCTTGAACGACTTCTGCGCGTTGAAGGACTCCCGGGAACTGCGGCATTGATGCTCCCGTTTGCATTTACCGTTGGACTTATGATCAATGTTGTCATTATCTGGATGCTCTTTGAGCGCGATCATGGGAAGTTCTTTTCAACAATTTACGATACGGTGTATCAATCACTCGCAACGGCACTCCTCGTCGGTGCGAGTGCATACTACGCACTTATCGCGGTACAAGGATTTTTTGACACTCAAACATTTGTCGGTATCGCCCTACAAGGGTGTGTAGCTGGAGGACTTGGTATTGCCGCGGGAGTCATTCTTCTCATTATCTTTGATAGTCGTGAGCTTCAGGAGCTCTCATCGGCACTCCAGAAAAAGATAGGTCGTCGCAAGCTCGTACTCCCAGAACCGGAGGGTTTGTAGTAGACTACACAGATGTTGTCAAAAATACGCAATTTCAGCATTATTGCCCATATTGATCACGGCAAGTCTACGCTTGCCGACAGGATGCTTGAACTTACGGGTACGGTAGAGAAGCGCAAAATGCACGATCAGATGTTGGATCGTATGGAGTTGGAACAAGAGCGGGGTATTACCATTAAAATGCAGCCGGTACGGATGCAATACCGAGAGCACATCCTAAATCTCATTGATACTCCCGGGCATATTGATTTTTCATACGAGGTCTCTCGCGCGCTCACAGCGGTTGAGGGAGTAGTGCTCGTTGTTGACGCGACGCAAGGGGTACAGGCACAGACTTTTACGGTGCTCCATCAGGCAGAGGAGCTGGGACTTACCATCATCCCTGTGGTGAATAAGATTGATCTCCCTATTGCGCGCACCAAGGAAGTCAAGGAGGAAGTCGCCGAACTACTACGCATCCCTGAAGAGGCAATCTTTGAAGTATCAGGGAAAACTGGTATGGGTGTGAGTGGACTATTAGATGCAATCATTGAGCAGATTCCAGCGCCAAAAGAAATCTATACCGAAGTAGGAGCATTGCGTGCACTCGTGTTTGATTTTGAGTATTCATTACATCGCGGTGTAGTGATTTATGTTCGTGTGCTTGATGGCACGCTCTCACGGGGAGACAGTCTCATTCTTACTGCAACAAAGGAGCGCTTCCAAGCACTAGAGGTGGGCGTCTTTACTCCCGATCAAAAAGAAGTCAAAGAATTGGGTGCCGGATCTATTGGCTATATTGTGACAGGTATTAAACAGGCAGGAGAGGCGCGTGTGGGGGATACAGTCACAAGAGAGAGACATCCACTCCCTGCACTTTCCGGGTATCAAGAACCAAAGCCGGTGGTGTGGGCCAGTATCTACCCCGAGAGCCAAGATGACTTTACCCTTTTGAAGCAGGCGCTCTCACGTCTACATCTCTCTGACGCCGCACTTACCTTTGAGGAAGAGTCGTCTGGAGCATTGGGGCGCGGGTTCCGCTGTGGGTTTCTAGGTATGCTCCATCTAGAGATTATCACCGAACGCCTGCGGCGTGAGTCCTTTCTCTCACTTATTGTGGCAACACCAACGATTAGTTATGAGATTATATGGAGAGATGGACATTCAGAAACGGTATACTCACCGGCTCGCTTCCCCGAAGATAAAGATGTTGTAGAAGTGCGCGAGACATGGGTCTCAGTACGCATTATTAGTCCACCCGAGTACCTTGGAGCTCTGGTGACTCTTCTATATGAACATGAGGCGGAGGTGGGAGAGACAGAAGGCTTTGGTGATGCTCGCGTCTCACTCTCCGCTCTTTTACCCTTACGGGAGCTGATGCGAAATTTTTTTGATGCGCTAAAGAGTGTTACAAGTGGCTACGCCTCACTCTCGTACGAGTACGCGGATGAACGGAGGGCAGATGTGGTACGCTTAGACATCCTTGTGGCAGAGGAGGTCGTTCCGGCATTCTCACGGGTGGTATCACGACGAAGGGTGCAGGAGGAAGCAGAGCGGGCAATCTCGCGTTTGAAAGAACTTCTTCCACCACAACTCATTGTGATTAAACTCCAGGCGCGCGCTCTTGGCCGCATACTCGCAGCGGAGCGAATTGCGGCATTGCGTAAAGATGTGACCGATTATCTCTACGGTGGAGATATTACACGCAAGATGAAGTTGCGTGAGAAACAGAAAAAAGGGAAGAAAAAAATGCAAAAACTGGGGAGAGTATCCATTCCCCATGAAGTGTTCTTACAAATGGTAAAAAGCGGCGAGCGTTAAGGAGAGAGGAGTGGGGCCGCGTAGAGAATAATCATAGAGAGCGCGGTCAAAAAGACGAGCACTGCCCACACAACTTGCATCTTCTTTCTGTGCTTGCTTTCAAACATTACTCTACACTATACTCGTACTATGCACGGATTTCAAGGACAAAAGAATATATCCTTTTTACGGCGACTTTATTCATGGCCGGTCATTCTCATTCTCTTTGTTTCTGTGCTACTCTTAGGATTCTCAGTATATGGACTTTTTGTAAAGAGTCGTACGGCTGAAGCAAATCGCCGAGAAGCGGAGATGCGATTAGAGAGTCTACAGAGGCGGAAAACTGAATTAGACACGGAGTTGGATCGTCTCTCAACGGACGAGGGAGTAGAGACAGAGATACGAACGCGCTTTCCTGTTGCGAAGCCGGATGAGGGGGTGATACAGATTGTGGGAGAGAAGAGGATAGGAGAGGCAACGACGAGTAGTCCTTCAGTATCGCCGAGTGAAAAGTCTTTTTGGAATAGGTTCTTTTAATCGGAGCGTAGTAGGGCGGGTATGGTTTAGTGGTAGAACGCGTGCTTCCCAAGCATGAGACGGGAGTTCGATTCTCCCTACCCGCACATGAGTGAACAATTTAAACGCACCAGGGAGGATTTTACCTGTGAACGCTGTGGGGTAGAAGTGGTGGGAGACGGCTATACCAACCACTGTCCAAAATGTCTTACCAGTAAACATGTTGATGTATTTCCTGGTGATAGGTTGGAAGAGTGTGGAGGACTGATGTTGCCTGTGCGCTTGGAGAAAAAGCGGGATACCTTTGTTATCGTGCACCAGTGCGAACGCTGTGGAGAAGAACGAAACACTAAGGCTCTCGCAAAAGATGATCTCTCGGTGCTAATTTGACAGCTATGCTATACTGGAATTATTATAAGCGTTAAGCGCCTTTTTTATGCACACTGTTGAGATATACACCACACCGACCTGCCACTTTTGTCATATGGCAAAGGAGTACTTTGCCGAGAAGGGGATCGCCTTTACCGAATATGATGTGATGAGTGATATTGCAAAACGACAAGAGATGGTTGAAAAGACGGGGCAGATGGGTGTACCAGTAATTTTAATCGATAAGAAAGAAATAGTCATTGGTTTTGACCAAACAACCATCGCGAGCCTTCTCGGAATTTCTTAGATAGTTCTGCTATAGTGAGGCCTAGTAGCCCTCGTAGTTCAACGGATAGAACAGCCCCGTCCTAAGGGGTTGATGTGGGTTCGATTCCTGCCGAGGGCGTTTTGCAGCTCACTCTCTTATGTGGTACTCTCTGATAAGAGCACATTTCTAAAGAAAGGAGTTGTCTCTTATGTCTAGAATACTCGGTATTGACATCGGTGGCGTCATCCGTGGCCCAAAGAGCGTGGAAGTTGTTGGTGCCATAGAGAATATTGCCCGCATCCATACCTGTGCCGGCTTTGATCATATCTACCTACTCTCACAAACTCTGCTAGGGTCTCGGTGGTTTATTAATCGATGGCTCTCACAGAGAGATTTTTGGGCGCGAACCGGCATTAAAAAAGTTGATGCACTCTATTGCAATTATTGGTGGGAGAAAACAGAGATGGCACGGGAGATCAGTCTCACGCACATTATTGACGATCGATCTTATGTGCTTAGCTCGATGCCGGATTCAGTAACACACTGCTTCCTCTTTGGCTCCGAGTCTCAAGAAGGGCTGCCGGACAGATTCTATTGTGTTCCCGATTGGGAGGCGCTTACATTGCAATTACTTTGTCATATTGCGACATAATGTAATGCCCTGCCTGCTAAAAGCAGGCAGGGCTTTTGATTTTTCACATCCCCTCTGTTACGATTGGGCGATGGATCACGATATACGGGAAGAAGTGCATGAGACACTTGAGCTTGCTCAAGAGAATAATCGCATATTACGGTCCATACAGCGCGCACGACTGTGGGGGACTGTTCTTAGTGTACTCAAGTGGGTGATAATTGTCGGATCATCCATTGGACTCTATTACTACTTTGAACCGCAGATTAACGGTATTATGGATGCCTGGAATCTGGCAATAGAGATGATAGGGAACACTAAGGGTCAGTTGAACGCAATCAATAGCGCCATCGCGCCTAGATAGCTCAGTTGGTAGAGCATTCGCCTGAAGAGCGAAGGGTCGTCGGTTCGAGCCCGACTCTAGGCACCATTGTTACCCAATCCGTACCTTTAATTTTTGGGTTTTGTCTTTGTTAAGCTTGGGGAGGCGAATTGTGAGGAGTCCGTGTCGTTCTATCGCCTCAGCCTCTTCCGGCTCTACTTCTTGGGGGAGGGCAATCGTGCGTTCAAAAGAGCCCCACGATAACTCACGGAGGAAATAGCTTTCTTCTACTACTTGCTTTTGCTCACTTCGCTTACCACTAATCGTCACTGACTCACGAGTGATGTTTATATCTAAATCTTCTGGCCTCACTCCAGCTACCATTGTTTGGATAATAATTTCATTTGGTGTCTGATAGAGGTCTAGAGAGAGGTCACTCATCTCCTCGCCTCGTTCCCATCCAAGACTCGGGGAATTGATGCGTTCTTCATATACATCTTTTGCATCGTCCAACTCATCTTCAAGCGCCATGCTCCCGGTGAGTCGTTCAAAAAATGATCGTCTTCGTTTAAACATAGTATGGTTGTATACGCTTTACTCGTTCAAATAAAAGAATGACGAGCGCGGCAACAATCCAGAAGAATGCAAAGGTTGAGAGTATCTTTCCGCCGCTACTCCGTATTATAAGCAAGTTGAAGGCAGTGTGCAATGCCGTGGCGGTGATAAGTCCAAGAATGGTAGCGTAGGCGCGTTCTGCTATACTCCGGTAGAACGCGAGTGCAATAATTCCGCCGGCGATACCAGAGGCGATGGGGTGTAAGATGTTGGCACCCAAGAAGCGCAAATTTCCGCCGAGCAAGAACTCGTGGAGCGCGACTCCGTTAAAGCTGTGATCAGCGAGAAAAAAGAGGTTTTCTGCCGCGGCAAACCCAAGCGCGGCTGTCATCATATAGATCATTGAGTCAATCGGCTCGTCGTAGCTTTTTGTCCGTTCCGCGGTTAAGAGCGCGGCGCCGTACTTTACCGTTTCCTCTATAAGCGCCCATATAAGAAAAAGGCTTGCTCCGCTATTCATCCCTAAGATGTCACGGGAGTATTTTTCTAAAATAAAAGCGGGGATCGTTGCGACAGCACCTGCAATAAATGTGCCAATAATAATACGCCGTGGCTCTGGCCGTGCGGCATCCTCTTTGAGCCAGAACCATAGCCAGATAATAGCGGGGATGGTGCCGCCAAGGATAAAGGTTAAGATGGTTCCGAATGAGAGCGTGGCCATGTGGCAATCATAAGGAGCGCTTCACGGTATCCTGCAAGTGTACGCAGTTTGGCAGGTATCAGTTGCCAGAGCGTCTCGGTAATAAATGGCATAAAGGGATGCAGAAGTACCAGAGTGGTACAGAGTATAGAGAGAAGTGTGAAGCAAGTAGAACGCCGCACATCTTCATCACCTTCTTTTAATCGTACCTTGCTCTCTTCAACTATTTTATCAGCAAATGTGTGCCAAAAATAGTGGTATAACTTTTCTCCCGCAAGGTGGAAGCGGAACTCGTCCAGATCGTTACTCACATCATCTACGAGTATTGAGAGTTCACTGAGTCGTGCCATATCTTCTTTTGTCAGCTCTGGCTTTTCAGAGAGTGGAGATTCATTGATGCGCTCCAGTACAAAGCGAGCTACATTCCATATCTTATTCGCAAAATGCTTGTATCCCTTGATCTTATCTTCAGAGAATGCAGAATCTGTTCCCGGGGTGTTTCCCACAATAAGCCCCATGCGTAGAGCATCGGTGCCGTACTGGGTGAGGAGCTCAATAGGATTCACTACATTACCCTTACTCTTACTCATTTTTTGTCGTGTCGCATCTCGCACCAGTCCGTGCAGGTATACATGACGAAAGGGGACCTTCCCAGTGCGATAGAGCCCGAGCATAATCATTCGCGCTACCCAGAAGAAAAGGATGTCATACGCGGTCTCCATCACTGCGATGGGGTAAAAGCTGTGAAAGTCCTCTCTTTCCGGGTATCCGAGTGTTGCAAAAGGCCACTGACCCGATGAGAACCATGTATCAAAGGTGTCTGGGTCGGGGATAAGTTCTCCTCCACATTCGGGGCACTTTTCTTGTGTTGTGTCCGCAGTGCCGTAATCGCAGGTACTACAGATGTTGGCGGGGATGGGTATGCCCCAAGTAATCTGGCGTGAGATATTCCAGTCGCGGATCTCCGAGAGCCAATTATTAAATACTTTTTCAGAGTAGTCGGGGAGTATTGTAACTTCCTTTGTTCGTACTGCCTCAAGCGCACGAGTTGCGAGAGGCTTCATTTTTACAAACCACTGCGGGAGAATCCGTGGCTCTAGAGTTTTTCCGCATTTATAGCAGGTACTCACGGTATGCTCGTACTCCTCCGTCTTTACCAAGAGTCCCATCTCTGTGAGATCCTTGGCGACAGCACTCCTTGCTTCATCAATCTTCATTCCTGCGTACTTACCCGTCTTCTCGTTCAGTTTTCCATATTGATCAATTACTTCAATGACGGGGAGTGAATGCCGTTTACCCATCTCAAAATCATTCTGGTCGTGTGCAGGAGTAATTTTAAGTGCGCCGGTACCAAAGTCTGGTTCTACCGTCTCGTCAGCAATCACAAGTAAATTCATTGTACCGATAGGGGTGGTGACGGTAATAGTTGAGCCGACAAGTGCGCTGTAACGCTGGTCACTGGGGTGTACCGCAACGGCCACATCGCCAAAGATGGTCTCGGGGCGGACGGTGGCCACTGTGAGCGGCCCATAACTAATATAGTAGAGTGTATCTTTTTGTGTTTTTGATGCAGTCTCTAAATCAGAGAGCGATGTGTGGTGCTTGGTGCACCAATTGACCATACGCTTACCTCGATAGATGAGTCCATCGTCAAAGAGTTTACGAAAGGTGTTGTAGACGACTTCTATAATGTCTGGATCTAAGGTAAATTTTTCACGAGACCAATCACAGGAGGCGCCGAGTGCGCGTACCTCATCCTCCATGAATTTTTTATTCTCTAAGGTAAAGGCGAGTATCTCTTTGTAGAGTTCTTCACGCGACATCCCAAAGCGCGAGCGTCCCTCCTTCTCTAATTTTTTCTCATACACCACTTGTGTTTCAAAGCCGGCATGGTCGGCACCGGGGAGCCAGAGTGTTTTGTCACCTGCCATACGACGGTAGCGGATCATGATGTCTTGGATAGTGGTGCCGAGTGCATGCCCCACATGAAGATGGCCATTGGCATTGGGAGGCGGCATAAGGATGGTGTAACTCTTTTCTCGTTTACCAGTGAGGTTGTCTGGGTTAAAGAAACCGCTAGACTCCCAAAGCCGGTAGATATTCTTCTCATTTTCCACGGGATTGTAGGGTTTCCTCAACAGGTCGTTCATAGTTTATTTATCATAGCATAGCATATGCAAATTTGAATCTGTCCTATAGAATGTATAAAGGACAAAGAATATGGGGCAACAGGAGTCTGATATAAAGGACAATGACTTATTGATGTGAACAGATCTGTTCTTGTCCTCTAGATAAAAAGACGAATGCGTTGGTAATGATTGTCTTCGCCTCTGCGGTTGTTGTGAGCGCCACTGGCGCTTTTTTTAGTGATACCGAGACATCAAGCGGTAACACTTTCACCGCCGGAGCGATTGATTTAAAAGTGGATAGTCAGCAACATTACAATGGTAATGTTTGTACATTAGTAGAAGGAGAAGGGGATGCTCCAGATGTATATCAATGGGTTGGGGATAGCCCTTTTCCAAAAGAGGGTACACCATGTGACGGATCTTGGACACTCACTAATCTTGGTGTGCAAAAGTTCTTTAACTTTAACGACATCAAACCTGGAGACTCGGGCGAGAATACTGTCAGTCTCCATGTGGACAACAATGACGCATGGGCTTGTGTAGATGTAGATATCACTAAAAACGATGATACAAGCTCAACAGAGCCTGAATTAGAAGATGGTGATGTTGCAGAAGATATCAACAATACTCAAGACGGTGAGCTTGCTCAGAACTTGTACTTTACCGCATGGGCAGATGATGGTGATAATGTGTGGGAAGAAAATGAGCCTCTCTTGTTTTCTAATAATAATGGACCTGCAAGTGATGTACTTGGCGGAAAGACTTATGCGCTTGCTGACTCACAGACAAATAATGGCGCACCGATGGTAGCAAGTTCAACCCGCTACATTGGTTTTGCCTGGTGTTCTGGGGCACAAACTGTTGATTTAAATAATCACAGCATTACTTGTAACGGCTCCTTGATGGATAATAAGACACAGACTGACTCTATGGAGGCAAGTGTGACCTTCCGTGTAGTACAAACGCGGAATAATGCCAACTTCGTTTGCACTCCACCGATTGATTAGTAATGATTTCTACTAAGTTACTGAAACGATATGAGTAAAAATAAAATACTGTTGAGCTTGGGGACGCTTGTAGTCGCTGCTGTGATTGTTGTTGGAGGCACTGTTGCCTTCTACAACGACACCGAGACCTCCACAGGAAACATCTTCACCGCTGGCTCCATTGATCTCAAAGTGGACCATCTTAAGCAGACCTATAACGGCGTGGACTGTAAGACCTGCGATGTAACCATTGTGAGCGATACGAGCAACATCGTGACAGCAAAAAATGGAACGCCAATCGCGACGACATCTGCTCTCGCGGTGGCTCCCACTCCTGTCACCTTGCAGTACTGGACGGCAAACATCCCTGGTGCAACATGGATTTGGGCAACTGACCCGGTCCTTCTTGAAGATGTGGTAACTGATGTTACCTATACCTTTGAGAAGTCTTTCAACTGGGTCGGTCCAATCCCTAGTGCAAGCATTGACTTTAGTGTTGCGGTTGATAACAGCTACCAAGTCTATGTGAACGGTCACTTAGTTGCGGATGATGTTAATGAGAATAACTTCGCGGTAGCTGATACTCTTGGACCTTCACTCATTACGCCGTGGCTTGTATCGGGAGACAACACCATTAAGTTTGTTGTCAAAAACAAAGGAGTCCCTGGTGGATCGGTAGCGGGCAATCCTGCCGGACTTCTCTATAAATTGACTATTGACGGCGACTGCAGTGACGAATACTTCCAGCAGAACTTTCAGAGCCAATGTAAGCTCTGGCAAGAAAAGGATTTAGGCGCAGATGATCGCTTCTTTAAATTTGACGATATTAAGCCGGCTGACTGGGGTACTAATGTCATCTCACTCCATGTGTATGACAATGATGCCTACGCCTGCTTAATCACGAGCAACAAGGATGATAAAGAAAATGATCTTCTTGAAACAGAGACAGAGGATGGTGATGCTGAAGGAGTAGGTAACCCTGAAGGAAAGGGTGAGCTCTCAAGCTTCATCAATGTCTTTACTTGGGCCGACATAGATGCTGACGGCGAGTACGACGGTGGTGAAAACTCATTGGGTAATGGTCCCCTCTTTTCGCTTAACAGCATTATGAGTATGGACTCGCAAAATCAGCAGTACCTCACCTCGACTACCACAAAGAACATTGGTCTTGCGTGGTGTGCAGGGACACTTACCGTTAACCAAGGTGGCGCATTCTCTTGTGATGGTGATGGTATGCCAAACAGAGCGCAGTCTGACTCATTCTCGGCAGACTTGACCGCGTACGCGGAACAAGTTCGGAACAACGGCACCTTCAAATGTGCTGATGTTGATCTAGAATCATAGTAGGAAGACAAATAGATAGTTCTGTTTTTTCTCTGACGCCGTCCCATCTTGTCCTGCGCATAGGGCGAGATGGGATCCGTCAGGGCATAAACCCTGTAGTAAATATATGGTTGAAAGACTATTCACTGTTGCGTATTACATCTTCATCGCTGCAATTGCGGCACTGGGGCTACTTCTTGTTGTGGCGCTCTTTCCTATACAAGGAAACATCCAAATCAAGATTGTGAAGTCTGGCTCTATGGAGCCCACTATCCATACAGGGAGTATTGTGGTTGTTAAGCCGTCTCCAGTCTACCAGAAGGGGGACATCATCACCTTTGGTCCCGACACAAAAAAAGAAATCCCCATCACTCACCGCATTATTGAAGTAAGGGGAACAGATGCCCAGACGCGCTTTTTCACTAAGGGGGATGCGAATGAGGATAAAGATATGAAGGAGATTGCTTCTCGCGAGGTAATTGGTAAAGTGCTCTTTTCTGTACCATACCTTGGCTATGTGATTGATTTTGCGCGCAAACCACTTGGCTTCTTTCTGCTCATTATTATTCCTGCGTGTATCGTGATAGCGGAAGAGCTCATAACTATCTGGAAGGAGCTCCACACAAAGAGAAGAGAAGTAGAAAATAATGAAGTATAAACATTATTACAAAACAATCGCTATCTTAATTGCACTTTCTCTTAATGCGACTGGTCTTGTAGGTGTTGGCGAGACCATCGGCTACTATTTAGATTCAGAGAGTTCGCAGGATAATATTCTTCTTGCGACCTCGCTTGATATGACGATTGCGACCAGTACTTGGAGCATTGTTCCACAGGAGCTTGATATGGGGAAGGGGTCTAGTACAAGCCGTACGCTCACCATTGGTTCTTTGGGGAACATTAACTTTGACTATCACCTTGAGTACCAAGAGGATGCGGAAGTGAGTAACCCTGCACTCTGCTCTGCACTTGTACTTACTGCGACAAAGAATGGTGCCACTGAGTATGTGGGACCGCTCTCGTCTTTTGTAATGAGTACTAGTACTTATACTGGCACAGATGATCTGTGGAATCTTACTCTCACCCTACCCGAAGATGTTCCCGATGCTCTTGCCGACAGTGTTTGTGCGTGGGACATTAATGCACGCGCCTCGCAGCCAGGCTTCTTCTATGGTGAGGCCTACCATGACGAAGAAAGGTTTGAGAACTTAGTGGAGACAAAATCATGGAATACCGTTGCCTCAACGCAGAGATTCATTGGTGTGATAGAAGATGCTCGTGTAGATGAGGAACATCCAGAGTCTAATTATGGGAATGAGAAGATACTTGAAGTGGAATCAAACGATGGTAAGAATCAGCGTAGCTTCATCAGATTTGCACTTCTCTTTCCGCCCGGCACAAATATCTTTAATGCAACGCTGAATATCTTTATGACTGATGCGCCCGGCCTTTCTCGTAGCTATGATCTTGCGCCAGTAACATCCGCGTGGAATGAGGAAAGTATTACTTGGGGAACACAGCCGGGCGGACTGGCAACGAGCAGTTCTGCAACGACGGGGACGGTGAATAATCGATGGATGCAATTTGCTGTAGGGAATGATGTCTCATCTTTTGTCTCTGGATCACTCATAAATAATGGATGGCGCTTGAATGACAGTGAAGAGAGCACGAGTACCGCGCCAAGGGCAGTGTTTGAGTCAAGTGAGGAGATTCAACCAGAATTGCGTCCCTACCTTGATGTTACCTTTACGCCACCGACGGCTACTACAGATCACCTTGTGATTAACGAGGTGTACTATGCGGTTGATCCAAGCCGTGGATCAGATGCCAATAACGAGTGGGTGGAGCTCTATAACCCAACAGCAATTGCGATTGATCTGTACGGATGGAAGATTTGTGATGATGCAGGATGTGACACTATCACTGCCTCCACAAGCATTCCCGCATACGGATTTGCTGTTATTGCAAATAGTTCAAGTACTTGGACTCTCCAGTGGCCAGAGATTGCCTCTACTTCAGCAATTACTATTGCGGTAGGAACAAAACTTGGCAGTAATGGCTTGAGTGATGTTGGAGATAGAGTAGAGCTTCGTGACGCAAGCGATCTTCTCATTGACGCAATGAGTTATGGAGACGACAACACCTATCTTTCTCTCCCGGGAGATCGGCAGGGTGACTCACTTGCGCGCATTGTAAAGGGCTATGATACTGATACGGCGAGGGACTTTATCATCAATGCGAGTCCAAATCCAGGTACTAATCCTTCATCATCGGGGCGAGAAATAATGCGCTTCACCGCAGAGGGTGTGATGGTTGCTGACGCCTTACAAGGACTCCCTGATACTCTTTTTGTGGCACTCCCCTTCGCTTCAGATGATGGAGGAGATGTCCCTGTTCAAGTAGAAGAGAGTGCGTTGGTACCCTCTGGATCTATTCCCGAAGTACCGTTAGAAGAAACTGCGACCAGTACCGCTACCTCAAGTGATGAGAGCATTATTATCATCCCCGGCCCACCGAGCGTTGATGATGAAGAGGGGACAGCAAGTAGTACTGAGCCCCTAGATCTCCCTACCGAGACCGCAACAACTACAGAGCTAAAGAATGATGAAGAACTGGAGGCAGAAGTGGGTGAAGAGAATGAAGAGGAATTACCGCAAGTGAATACCGAAGAGGAAACAACACCTCTGGTAACAGAGGAGGTACCTGCGATAATGCCGGAGAAACAAGAAGAAACAATCAATGAATAAAAAGCTTATTATCATTTATTTCTACTTTTTACTACTCACACTAGTCCCTTTTAATCGTGTGCACGCGGGGACCCATCTCCAAGTAGCGTTTGAGGCGACGCCACTTTTTTCTGAAGCAAGCTTTATGCCGGGTGACACCGTCACACGCTCTGCAACAACAACGAACCTCACCACAGAGAGTATCCCCATTGCAGTGAAGGCAGAAAATATACAAAATGCGGATGGTTTAGGAGATATGATGACCATCATCATAAAGAATGGAGCAACTACGCTCTATACGAATACACTCACCAATTTTTTAAACGAGTCACTTATCCCGCTCGGAACGCTCGGAAGTGGCGCCCAAGCTCGGTATGATTTTTCTGTTCGCTTTGCTCCAGAGACGGGGAACCCTTACCAAGAGAAGAGCGTGCAGTTTGATATCCTCATCGGTATCTCTGGAGAGGGCACCGTGGAAGAAGGATGTATCAGTAACTGTGGCAAAGGTGGTAGTAGTGGTAACGGAGGAACTAGCGGAGGTAGTTCTGGAACTACCACTTCCACCTCATTTACCGGGGGACAGGGAGGAGATGGGAATGCGCCTGATGAGCTAGGGGAAATTCTCGGCGCCTTTACTCATCGTATACTCCCCAAATCATCCGCTCCAGCAATACTTGGTGCGACTGCGAGTAATTCGGAGACGACGAGAGATTCTGCACAGACGGCATCCGTCTTTTCTTCACTCTCTGAAGTGCTCGGTGCTTGGGGGACCTGTTTTGTTTATTGGCTCATCATTATTATTATCATTTGGGTACTTTGGTTTTTATACAGAACATGGAATAATAATTGGGAGCGTGAACGGATTACGAGAGAGGAATTTGTAGAAAAGCGTATTTACTTTTTCATCGCAGGATTGGTGACGGCAATTGTCATTGCATATCTCATTCCTTACCCTTGCATTATCCCGCCGCTCGCGTTTGTGCTCGCACTATTTGTCATCTGGTTTTTCATCAACCGTGCCTTCCCCAACAACAACTCACATACGACGCAGGGCACATCGCCGAGTGCGTCGTAATACACACACTGAGACGCGCGCTTTTGCGCTTGCTCTATTTGTAGTACTTACGCTCATACTTATTGCAGATACATCTCTTCCCTCTCGAACGCCTCAAACAAGTGCCGTTGCATCGGGTGAACTTGTGAAGCTCACCAACGAGTACCGTAGAGAAAGTGGAACATCGCTCCTTGTAGAAAATTCACAGCTTACAATGGCTGCGGAGGCAAAAGCGCGTGATATGGCAGAGCGCTCTTACTTCTCACATCAAACGCCAGAAGGTGAAGATCCGTGGGTCTTTCTAGATCGAGTGGGCTACGCTTACACCATTGCCGGAGAAAATCTGGCAGTCAATTTTAACAAAAGCAATGCAGTTACTACTGCATGGATGGACTCACCCACACATCGTACCAACATCCTCAACAGCAAGTTTACAGAAATTGGAGTAGGTACCGCACAAGGAATCTATAAGGGACATACTGCCACTTTTGTTGTTCAGCTTTTTGCCCAACCCGTCTCCCTTTATTAATCTCACAGCGAAAGCGTCCCGCTTGCCTCAAACGAGTGCCCGGCCTCTTCTCTGTGGAGGTATCCTGCTGCCGCGATCATTGCGGCATTATCTCCTGTGTACTCGGAACGAGGGAGGGAGAGTTGTACCCCTATTTCTGTTGCAAGTAGCTCAAGTGCGGCACGGAGTTTTTTATTTGCAATCACGCCACCACCAACGATGAGCGTCTTTGCTTGTGTCTTGGTAAGCGCTCGTCTTGTTTTTGAAATGAGTACCTCTATTACTGCTTCTTCAAACTCGTGTGCAAGTGCAGCACGGGACTGCCCATTAGTGAGCAACTCCGATCGTTCTCGTGTCGCATACAGCACCGCAGTCTTTAATCCAGAAAATGAAAAATCGTAATCATTCGAATGGATCATTGGTCGAGGGAGTGAGATCACTGTCTTCCCAATACTCGTTTCGGCGAGCTGTGATAGTGCAGGACCTCCAGGATAGGGGAGGCCGAGTATGCGAGCGACTTTATCAAAGGATTCTCCCGCAGCGTCATCGCGCGTCCTCCCCAGCACGCTGTAATTCCCCCACGCTTCAATCTGTACTAACTCGGTGTGTCCTCCGGAGACGAGGAGTCCAATCGCAGGGAATAAGATTTCTTTCTTACCCTCCTCTCCTTCTGCTGAAAGTAATGATGAGATAAGATGCCCCTCCATATGGTTGACCGAGATAAGCGGGAGCTCCCATGCACGCGAGAGCGCGCGCGCAAAATTGATGCCGGCCCAGAGTGCAGGTTGCAGTCCCGGTCCCACGGTGACCGCAATGGCGTTAATCGCTGGTTTCTTAATTTGTAAAATCGTTTCAGTGAATTGCGTTAGAAGTTCCTGCTCATGGGTAAAGATATCGGCAAACTCTTTGATTGTTTGTTCATCTTTCTTCTTTTCTTGAAGCAATCTTGCATCTGTGAGTACCTCAATGAGCACAGGCACAAGGTTTCTCTCGTGCTCTCGCTTAGCGAGTGTGGGATAGACACCGCCATACTCGCGGTGCACATCTATCTGGGAGTGAATGACTGTTTTTTGCACACAAAATGTAGGCGCACGAGATGTCCCCTTTGCCGTGAGAAGTGCGATACTCGTCTCGTCACAGCTGGTCTCAATTCCCAAAATAGTCATCTATGGACTATACTATGAATATGAATATCCTGTACACCTTTATGAGCGTTATAGTCGTGAGTCTCATTTCTCTCGCGGGAGTCCTGACCCTTTCTTTTTCTGTAGAGCGTTTGCGTAAGTATCTTTTTGTCTTGGTTTCCTTTGCTGTGGGAGCACTATTTGGGGACGCTTTCCTTCATCTAATCCCGGAGGCTTTTGAGACGATGGGGGATCTCAACCTCGTCTCATTCTGGGTACTTTTGGGGATAGGACTCTTTTTTGTGTTAGAAAAATTCTTTCACTGGACGCATGAGCACGAGGCGGAGCATGAGGGCCACATCCACCCGGTGGGCTATCTCAACTTGGTCTCTGATGGGGCGCATAATTTTATTGACGGTATGGTCATTGCGCTTTCGTACCTCGCCTCTCCTATTACTGGATTTGCAACCACCGTTGCAGTGATACTGCACGAGATCCCACAGGAGATCTCTGACTTTGGTATTCTCATCCATTCCGGATTTACCACAAAAAAAGCGTTACTCTGGAACCTCATCTCCGCGTGTCTTGCTATTGCGGGAGCAGTCTTTGTATTTCTCTTGGGGGGAAATGGAACACTCCTTGAATTGCTCACTCGCTACGCGCTCCCCATCACCGCGGGCGGCTTTATCTACATTGCGGGGAGCGATCTTGTGCCGCACCTCAATGAAAACAATAAGACGACACAAGCGCTCATTCAATTTGCGGCTATTGGCATTGGTGTCTTTCTCATGGTTACGCTCACCTGGCTTGAATAGCATCGTAAGATATGCAATACTCGGTAGCGTATGTGGAAATCACGCATTCTTGCCCTTTTCGTTCTCGTCATAGGGCTTGGGATAGGATACTTTGACTATGTAAGCCAGAGCTCGACGAGTCGATGGATCTCCTTCCCCTTTAAACTAGGTTTGGATCTCTCGGGAGGGACACACCTTGTGTATGAGGGAGATACAACTAACATCTCTGATGCAGATATTTCTGATGCCATGAATTCATTGCGTGGCGTGATTGAACGACGCGTGAACCTCTTTGGCATCTCTGAACCAATTGTGCAGGTTGAAGGTGGTGTAAGCGGATCACACTCTCGTCTGATTGTGGAACTCCCCGGAGTGACGGATATTGATGCCGCAATCAAACTTATTGATAAAACACCAAACCTGGAGTTTAAAGTAGAACGACCTGATGGCGCAGAAAAGGATGCAATTACTGCCGCGTACCAAGAGGCGCAAAAAACAATCGAGGCAGGTGGTCAGGTAGATATTTCGCTCAACCCGCTCTTAAAAGAAGATCCACGCTATATCTCAAGTGGTTTGACCGGTCGCTACCTAAAACGAGCGCAGGTCTCATTTAGTCAGAACTCCATCACTCCTACCGTTGCAATTGAATTCAACACCGAGGGGGCAAAACTCTTTCGTCAGATTACCGAGGCAAATGTAGGGAAGACGGTCGCCATTTACTTAGACGGGGTGGCCATTTCAGAGCCAACAGTGAATGAGACAATTAAAGATGGTAAGGCGGAGATTAGTGGTAATTTTACGGCAGATACCGCCAAATCACTCGTGCGCGATCTTAATCTTGGAGCGCTCCCTGTGCCAATTACCCTCGTCTCGTCTCAGACGATTGGAGCGACCTTAGGTGATGATGCGGTAACAAAGGGAGTGAGCGCCGCGTTCTATGGATTTATTGCAATCGCTGCATTCCTGATTCTTTGGTACCGCTTACCTGGCGTCCTCGCAGTAATTGCGCTTACTATTTATATTGCGCTGGTACTCGCGGTATATAAATTGGTTCCAATTACGCTCACCTCGGCTGGCATTGCGGGTTTTATTCTCTCTATGGGGCTTGCGGTAGATGCGAATGTGCTCATCTTTGAACGAATGAAAGAGGAACTCCGTGAGGGGAAGGAGTTACGCGATGCGATAGAGGAGGGATTCCGTCGTGCATGGTCATCTATTCGCGATTCAAATGTCTCTGGTCTCATTACCGCCGTTATTCTCTTTTGGTTCGGAGAGAGTCTTGTTGAAGGGTTTGCGCTCACCTTTGCACTTGGTGTTTTCATCTCTATGTTCTCTGCAATTGTGGTCACACGAGTTCTCCTGCGTGCGTCGGGAGCGCATCGAGCGACAGGGATGAATAAGTTTTTATTTGGCTCAGGACTCAACTAGTATGTTTATCATCAAATACCGTTCCATTTTTCTCACGATTGCGGCACTAATGGTGCTTGTCTCATGGGCTTCTATCTTTTACTACGGACTCAATTTGGGGATTGATTTTACCGGAGGCGCTATTCTTGAAGTAGAGTATCCTGCGGGTACCCGACCTACACTTGAGCGTATCCATACAGAATTAAGTACTTTGAATCGTAGCGATGTATTGGTACAGCCGATTGGTGACAATGGGTACCTCTTCCGAGCAAAAGAAATTTCTGATACAGATCGTACGGCGCTTCTTGGTACTACCGCGAAGGTGAAGCGCTTTGACTCTATTGGGCCGACGATTGGCGCAGAGCTCGCCAACAAAGCACTGATTGCTATTGCACTAGTCCTCCTCCTCATCATTGCCTACATTGCGCTCGCATTTCGGAAGGTCTCTAAACCGGTGGCCTCCTGGAAGTATGGCTTAGCCGCTATTATTGCGCTCGCACACGACATCTCTATCCCAACAGGACTCTTTGCCTATCTTGGCGCTACGCAGGGCACAGAGATTAACTCACTCTTCTTAACCGCACTCCTCGCTATTCTTGGTCTTTCGGTCTCGGATACGATTGTGGTGTTTGACCGTGTGCGTGAGAACCTCCAGCGCCGCGTGGCGAACTCGTTTGTAGATACGGTGGGGCTCTC
>CAZNKH010000006.1:0-12794 GCA_964574105.1 uncultured Candidatus Saccharibacteria bacterium
CCTCCTTGGCCAGTGAGTGCGCTTGATATGCTTGAAGATCCGACAAGAGCATTTACTAAATTTCCATTCGTAGAAAGAAGTGTTACCTTACCCTTTGTTCCATTTACAGAAGAGAGCAAGCCAATGGCCACTCCTTCTGTATATACCCAGGTATGCTCTTTGGTAAACTGTGTTGGGATTCCCTTGAGGTCAACAATGAGTGTGTCGTATAACGACTGGTCAGGATACACAAGGACGGGTACAATGACATGCGAGCTTGAGGATGCATAAGAGTCTTCAATGCCACGAAGTATCGCATTTTCTCTTTGCAAGCGCTCTCGTTCTAGAGAGAGGGCATGATAATTTGCAAGCTTTTTTCGAAGCGTCTCATTTTCTTTTTCTAAGAGTACTTTATCAGTAAAGGCAGAAAATAATCCGACATCAGGCTTGAGCGCCTCTCGTTTTGCCTCCCAGAATGGATTAACGAGAAAGAGTGCCCCTCTCATAAGAAGTGACTCGCAGTAGGGAAAGACAACAAGTGCAAGCGGTATAAGAACCACAATGAGGATGATAATACGAATTGTTTCTCTACGGTGAGAGAGTTCTTTAGTGCTGATTAAGCGCCTCATCATTATCTATAAGAACTTCCTTAAACTGTTCAAACTCTTCTAAGACAATACCAGTGCCACGCACAACGGCAGTCAGAGGATCTTCAGCAGTAATAACAGAGATAGATATTTCTCGCTCGAGAAGCTCTCTAATTCCGTGCATTTGCGCTCCTCCACCAACCAATACGATACCACGATGCATTACATCTGCCACTACCTCAGGCGGGGTAGATTCTAAGACTTCTTTAATTGTATCAATGAGTGTGGTAATAGAAGCTGAAATTGCTTCTCTAATGTCTGCATCGGTAATAATTACTTCGCGTGGAAGTCCGGTGATGAGATCTCTCCCACG
The DNA here is from genome assembly GCA_964574105.1 of uncultured Candidatus Saccharibacteria bacterium. Lineage (GTDB taxonomy): Bacteria > Patescibacteriota > Minisyncoccia > Phycocordibacterales > UBA9988 > UBA9988. The sequence continues at coordinate 940 of CAZNKH010000006.1, forward strand.
CACAGTCGTCTCTCGCGCGGCTCCTGCATTTAGAACTGATCCTATAGCCATCTTTACATCTTCTGCGGTCCTCTGTCCGAGGAGGATCTTAAACTCGTCACGGATGTAGCTAATAATGTCTTCGTTTAATTTATCTCCGGCGATGTGGAGATTGCGTGAACGGACAATGCCACCGAGAGATATGACTGCGATATCGGTGGTTCCTCCACCAATATCTATCACCATCATCCCGACAGGATCATAGACCGGCATTCGAATCCCAATTGCCGCAGCCATCGGTTCCTCTATTAGATGAACCTCTCGTGCGCCGGCATTACTGGTAGCATCTCGCACTGCTCTACGCTCTACATTGGTAATTCCAGATGGGACTCCCACCACTACTCGTGGCCGGAAATATGACTTTCCAGCTGCCTCCTTTGCTTTTTTTAAAAGATAGGCAAGCATCTCTTCTGTTACTTCAAAGTTTGAGATGACTCCATCTACCAGCGGACGAATCGCATCAATGTGCGCTGGAGTACGCCCTAACATATAACGAGCATCTGTCCCCACTGCTACAACTCGGCCAGTCTTTGAATTGAGCGCGACGACAGAGGGCTCGTTAATAACAACCCCTTTACCACGAACATAGACGAGGGTGTTTGCCGTCCCTAAGTCAATGCCGACGTCGCTGCCGAGCCAGTTGTATATCCGTTCTTTCATATCGTCTAAGCAATGAGCTCTTGCTCGTGGATGAAGCTGGAAGCACCATCTACACGAGAGCGAACTTCATATGTTCCTTGGCTCAGTGTTTTTTCACTGACGATGATTTGTTCCGGCATCCCCATAAGATCAGCATCGGAGAACTTCTCTCCCGCACTCACTCCCTCTCTGTCGTCGTAGAGAACATTCGTGCCTCGTGCGGAGAGTGCTGTATGAAGTGCGTCTGCTTGCGCTCGTACCTCTCCTCGTTTTGAGCAGATTAGTACAAGGTGGTAAGAAAATGGAGCGATTTCTTTTGGCCACACAAGACCTTTTTCGTCCGAGAGGACCTCCGCAACGGTCCCCATCGCGCGTCCTGGACCAATCCCGTAACTTCCCATTATGACCGATTTCTTTTCTCCTTGCTCATTAGAAAAGAATAGTCCGAGAGGTTCAGAAAAGCGTGTTCCGAGCTTAAAAATATTTCCAACTTCAATGCTCCTTTCTTCTCGCAGCTCTGATTTTTGTACTCCCAAGTCGGTAAATACTTCATCTGTGCAGACCTCTTTATTGATGGCAATGTGCTTTTCAGGATGCACATAGATGGTGTCTTCACCAGCAGAGCACAGCGTTTGAAATTCGTGGCTGTACTTAGAGAAAGCGCCTCCAGAGGCAACGGTGCGCAGGGTTATAGTACCAAGTCCGAGCCGTGTAAAAATTCGCTCATATGCAGATGCACACTCCTCATAAAATCTATCTAGATCGTCTTGGCTAGTATGGAATGAGTACAAATCCTTCATGACAAACTCTCGTCCTCGCAGAATGCCGCTCTTTGCGCGTTCCTCATTTCTAAACTTTGTCTGTATCTGGTACACCGCACGAGGGAGATCTTTGTATGACTGGATGTGCGCAGTCATGAGCATTGTCACTGCTTCTTCTTGTGTCCAAGCAAATCCAGTCTCACCGCCTGCCTTGTACATGCTCTTAAACCACACATCACTGTCCCAGCGTGATGTCTTTTTCCACACCTCAGGATTTTGTAGTGACGAGAGCAAGAGCTCCACTCCCCCGATACGGTTCATCTCGTCACGAATGATGATATTAATCTTTTCAAGCGTCAAGAGCCCAAGAGGTAAGTATGAGTACACACCTGCAGCAACCTTGTCCACAAAGCCTGCTCGAGTAAGTAAGAGAGCATTTTTTGCTACCTCATCTTTTGGGGCCTCTCGCTGTGTTCTGGTAAATAGTTGGGAGAATCTCATGAACTGTATCTTACCCCAAAAGGTGATAAGGAGCAAAAAAGGGCGAGAAAATCTCGCCCTCACAACATTCTGTCTTATCTTCTTGTGCTCGTATTACTAGGATAAGGGGGTCGTCCCATCCCCAGTAAGGCCCCCAGGGAAATTGTAGTGGGAATGGTTCCCCGAAGAGGATTCTTGGTATCGGCGCCAGCCCATCAGGTCGGAGAGAGACCATCAGAGAGACTCTTTGACTCACGCGAATAAGTACAAACACTGTGTGTGTCCCTGACTCCATTGAAAGAAATCCCTCTACACCGACCATTCCGTGTGATATGTAGATCGGGTGTGAGAGCGCGACACAGACCACTGTGGCCGCAAGTACAAGTACGATGATTAGTTTCTTTCTCCATCTGCTCACGAGAACTTCCTCCTCTGTTTGATTTGAGATGCACTTCTGCTACTAGTCTATCAGGTTTTTATATAAAAGTCAATAATTTCCGTCCCCATCATATCCTGGAGTCCCATTACCGCCAGAGTTACATAATATGCAATGGTAGTGTTTCCCACCATCTTCTTCTATCTCCAATTTACAACTCCCTTCACTGTAGCTACTATCTACTCTGTATCCAGCCTTTGTCAAGCACTCTTTGGTGATCGTATCATCAATGTCTATCGCACAGCCGCCATAGTGGTCACTCCCGAAGGAATGACACCCACTCGCTGTCGCGGTCACCTTCGGGCTACAGTGCCCACCAAGATTTTTCAAAAAATCCACTGCTTTTTTACTTAAGCGATTTGCAACACAGCAACCGTCAGAATTCCGTACTGTTTCAAAGGTGACAGTGCTGGAGATGGTCGATGACGCGGCAAGACAAGGCTCAGTATCTGTACAGCGTTTTACTACTTTCCCAGAGGGACAGCACATGTTAGTTGGATCAGTCTTATCATAGACTTCCCCGCGAGTCACATCTTTACTATCTTTCCCGGAACAACAAGCTATATTTTTTGCTGGACCTTTGTACCCATTCGGCCGGCGGATGAAAGGATCTTCTCCATAGATCCAAGTCGAGAAGTATGGCAACTTATTTTCTTCTACCGCCTTTTTACAATAACAATCCGCTGGGAAATGTGATGTTTTCCCGAGCGCGGAGTAGGTATATCTTGTCACACCATTACTTGAAAATAAAGAGTAAGTGAAATTGCGCAGCAAAAGATTCCCTCTATCTACGCTAAGTTTTGAATTCCATTCAATATTTGCGGTGTATCCGCTGATATCTTTCCTTGCGAGCTGCAGAAAGGATTCGTAGTGGTCTGCGAGCGTATCCTTTTTCGGACTACAGTATGCCTCCGTAGGTGGAGAGTTGACAATGCCATCATGAAAAATTCCTGCTTTCTGTCCAAGCTTGGAGTCAGTCTGCCACTTACTGACGCCGACTGCGAGAAAGACAAATGCGACCGCAATGATAAATGCGATAAGATTTTCTTTATTATACATACGCGTAGTCATGACACTTTAGTGTATATTGATTAAAACAAATTGTGAATATCTCGAATGGTAATGAGTACCATCAGAGCAATTAAGACAACAAATCCGGTGAGGTGGAGTATGCCCGTTATTCGTTCTGGTAATGAGCGACGCAATACCCCCTCAATAGCAAGTATCAAGAGCCTCCCACCATCAAGCGCAGGAAAAGGAAGCAGATTAACAATTGCCAAATTTACCGAAATAATAGCGGTAAGTGAGAGGAGGTAGATGAGCCCCAGTCCTCGGGCAGTACTGACAAGACTCACCAAACCAACAGGACCAGTGACTGCATCGAAAGCAGGAGTGCCGGAGAAAATACTTTGTACAATAAAAAGGAGTGTAGAGAGTGTCGCCCATGCGAGATGTATCGTCATTGAAAATCCGCTCACGAGAGCATCAAAGAAAGAGAGCTTCAGTGTCCCTATCCTATCAAGACCGATGCCAATACTCTTTTCTTTTCCTGTTTCTTGTATCGGTACAACGACGACGGACTTCTCTGTACTCGCTCGCATAACAACAAATTCAATCCCTCCGGAAGATTCCTTTACAATGCGCTGGATATCGTCTATTTTCGGATCACGTAGTGTGTTTACTGATACAATAGTATCTCCCCCTCGCATCCCTGACTTCTCTGCAGGAGAGTCGGTAAGAACATTCGTAATCACCGTTGTTGGGTGAGACAAGGTATAGCCTTCTGGTACTGCGGTATCAGAAATAGGAAGTCCTAATACAAGACCGAGAGAAATAAGAGCCCAGCCAAGGAGCGCATTACAGAGTACTCCTCCTGAGAGTACCGCAGCTTGTATGAGGCGCGGGCGAGACGCAAGAGAGCGCGGGTCATTTTTTTCAGTCCCATCCTCTCCGCGGATCTTTACATAGCCTCCAATAGGAAGCGCGTTGATTGCGTACTTAGTCTCACCCCACTTCTTTACCCAGAGTCGCGGAGGAAAGCCAACCGCAAATTCATCCACAGCAACCCGAGCCCACTTTGCAATACTAAAGTGTCCCAATTCATGTACAACAATAAGTACTACTAAGATAATAAGGAAGATAAGGATACTCATAGTGTGGTGATCTCAGTACGCTTCTTCTCCGCAAGTGCTTCAAAGCGAGAATGGATGTCATTCACTAATCGTTGGAGCTCATCTTTCGCACGGAAACGCTCATCCTCTGAAAGATCACCAGCCTTCTCTTTCGTCAAAATATCATTCTGTGTTTTTTCACGCTCAGTGCGTACGGATATGCGCGCCTCTTCAAGTTTAATCCCAATGAGCTTCACCATCTGTGTGCGACGCTCCCCTGTCAATTCTGGGAAAATAACCCGTACGCCACTCCCATCTGGTACCGCAGAAACACCAAGGTTTGCGGCATCAATTCCCTTCTGTATGGCGCCAATGAGAGAAGTATCCCACGGAGTAATGTAGAGTGTACGAGCGTCTTGAACAGTAATGCTTCCCATATGTCTTAAATCATTGCGTGATCCATAGGCGTCTATCTGTACTTTATCTAAGATGCGTGGAGTCGCTTTTCCTGTGCGCAGGAGTGAAAGTTCTTCATTCAACCAATTCTCTATCGTTGAGAATTGTTCTTTTAGTGTTTGAAAATTATATGCCATAGCGTTAATAGTGTAGCAGATGTCTAGTGCCCGGGTAAAGTAAGCGCAAAATGTTCTAAGAGCTGTCTGAGTCCCATTGGATGACGATTTGCCGCCTTATTAGCACTTAGAATCATTTCATATTCTCGTACCGAGAGCGCGGGTACAAATGAAAGAGATCGTACTAGTTCGTAAGCTTCAGTATGACCATCGGTGTTCATTGCGGAAGCAACGATTGCGAGGCGCTTTGGAGCTGAAACGAAGAGAAAATGCTGGACATTATCTATTTTTGTACCCTCTCTGTTCATAGAGAATCGTTGGCAACGCGAAATGAGTGTCGGGATAAGCGCGTATGAAGTACGGAGGTGAATCACAAACACAATTCCCTCAGATGGTTCTTCTAAGATCTTTAGAAGTGCGTGCTGTGCTTCTTGGAGTATTGTGTGTGCTCGAAGGATGAAGAAAGTACGAGCATCCTGCCTTCTTGTTGCTTGTGTGCGAAGCTCTCGCACATCTTCTATGTGTAGGACATCCCGTTCAATGAGAAAAAAATTTTCTCCTCGTTCATGCAAACTACAGAGTAAATCTTTTGTAGCATCCGGAAACGCCCCCTCTACAATATATGCGTGAGCGTGTCCTTCCTCTATTTGTGTTAATAAAGCTGAGATGCTCACCGTTTTGAAAGAATGCTCATCTTATAGGTGCCAATGTGTAAAAGTGCGGTTCCTGTTCCATTGGCCACGCAAAAGAGTGCATTCTCTGCATTAATTGCTTTCACTCCAGTGCGCTTAAATACCAATTCTGGGAGATTGCGTAATTGGGATGAGCCACCGGTCATAGTAATCCCTTGATCAATAATGTCTGCGGCAAGTTCTGGTGGAGTATCCTGAAATACATCTTTAATTGCTTTAATCATTAAACGAAGCTGTGGTTGAATCGCTCGGACAATCTCATTTGTCTTTATTTCTACCGAGCGTGGCAATCCTGTGATAAAATCACGCCCCTTAAGTGTATACGAGAGCTCTTCATCAACGGGAAGTGCTGAGCCGATGCGTATCTTTACCTCTTCTGCTGTTTTATCTCCGATTGCTAGATTAAATGTCTTCTTGATGTAGTCTCCAATCGCCAAGTCTAATTTGTCTCCAGCGCATTTTACAGAAGTTGAGGCGACAATACCACCTAGCGAGATGACTGCAACATCCGTAGTCCCTCCACCAATATCTACTACCATATGCCCTGTTGCTTCTTGGATTGGGATACCGGCACCGATAGCGGCCAAGATTGGTTCCTTCACCACATACGCATTCCGTGCTCCGGCACGCAGTGCCGCTTCGATCACTGCTCGTCTCTCTGTGGAAGTAATTCCTGCAGGAACAGAAACCATAACATCAGGTTTGAGAAATCCCCATGTACCTAGCGCCTTTCCAATAAAGTAGCGAAGCATTGCTTCGGTGACACGGTAATCGGCGATGACGCCATCCTTCATAGGGCGATAGGCAATGATAGAGTCAGGGGTTTTACCAATCATTGTCTTTGCTTCCGTACCTACGGCGAGCACCTTTTTATCATATTCAGAGATTGCGACAACCGATGGTTCATTCAGCACAATACCCCTCCCCGGTGCGTAAACCAGAGTGTTAGCGGTACCTAGATCAATTCCAAGTCGTCGTGATGGCCAAAGCATTAGATGGTAACAGCAGAGGGGCAACGGTACTCAGTTGCTTTTAAACTCTTTAAAAGAAGCACCATTCTACTACTGTCAACGCAGAGTATACGCTTGCTTGGAAGATTTTCCCAGAGGACAAATGAGTTGCCCCATATGTCAGGAGGTCCCACACGGCAGGAAGTACTCGTCCCGAGTAGCTTACATGCATCTACAGGGTACCTTCTCCACGGACGCGAAATAATAGTAGTAGTAGCTGGATATGTCTCTTTGAGTAATCTGCGCGCAGACCATAGCTTATGTGCAACAGATTGAGTGGAACTTGAGTTGTCGCCAAGTCTGTCAAAGAGAGAATTGAACTGTATTGTATCCATTAATTCCTCCTTGGTAACTGAGCTCTCTGGAGCAGTGATAGTACTAGGTATCGTATCTACTCGCTCTAACACAAAGGTGGATGATGTATCAAATTCAATAACAAAATCGGAATCCATAGGGCTCGTAGTGCTAATTTGATACAGAAGTGAAATGCGTCGTAGTGTGAGTGAATCACGATCAATCCATAAGTCTCCCCAGAGAGGCGGGAGTGTTGCAAGATCACGGTCAAACTTTTCAGGTGCAATAGATTCATCGTCTGGAAGCACTGTACGAAGTTCTTCTGTCATAATAGTAGAAAACTTTCCCATATCTACTTGAAAACGATAGTGATAGGTGCGCTCACCACCGAATATGCTCACAGGAAGTGAATCTACAACCTTGATTGCTTGTTCTGATAATGCGCGTGTAAAGGCTTTTCTGTATACCTCACTTGAGATCTCGTATAGTGTCTCGGTATTCTCAAGATGTAGAGCGTCTGAAGATGTTTGTGCGATAGGAATTCTTATCCACTTATGTTTGATTTGAGAGAAATCAAAAGGAACCATCATCTTTGAGATATCGTCTAGGCGAGCATAGAGTGTGCTACTTGCAAAAATAAATGAGCTCGTTGCTGATGCGCTGATATTGAACGGCGGCATAGAAAAAGATCCGAGTGGAGAAATTTCTGCCTTCCAATTGGTACTGCTTCCGGTGCGAATGTAAGAGAAAGCAAAGGGTACGCGTATATTAAAAGAACCTTTTACTTTATTTGTGAGTGTGGCGGCATTACTTGCAGTAGATACTTCATTCTCTATGTAATTAAAGGTTCCTGTAGCATGAATGCTCCCCGCATATGACGCTTTTGTGAGTGCTGAAGAATTAGCAATGACGACTGAGAGCGCATCGTCGAGTGAAGGCTGATTTCTGTTCGGTAGATACACAAAGTACGCATAAGCGAGTCCGGCGGCAAGAAGGAGAAATGTAATGAGGAGCAGTATTGTGGTACGCATGCGTAAGCCTTTTTTTCGTGGATTCTTTTGGCTTGTGGTCGTGATAATTGGTGAAGCTTGGATGGAGCGATCCTGCGCAGGGGTAATTGCCATAGATTCTCCGATCATTGGCAGTATGTGCTCCTTTGATCCTGCTTGCGCCTCTGTAAATGCTTTTTGTACCTCTTCGTGCGTCCATCCTCCTTGTGTTATTAAGACATCTGAAATTTCTTTCGGAGTCTTTCCTAAGAGTGTTTGCGTACGAATAAATTCTACTAGTTTTTGATTCATTGTGTTTTGCGTGTAATAGAAAGCCCGAGCGCTGAGAGTCGTGTTTCGATATGCTCGTAGCCACGATCAATGTAATACACATTATGCACGAGTGAAGTTCCATGTGCAATACTCGCCGCGATAACAAATGCGAGTCCAGCACGAATATCCGGACTCTCTAACTCGCGAGCACGCAGTGGTCGAGGTCCTCGCACTAAGGCTTGATGCGGATTAAAAATGCTAATGTCTGCCTCCATACGAACCAACTCCTCGGTATAGTTCAATCGATTTTCAAATACTGTCTCAAATACAGTCCCCTCCCCATTTGCCTGCGTAAGAAAAACGAGCATCGGTGCTTGTAGATCGGTAGGGAATCCAGGATACTCGTGTGTTTTGATATTTACTGATGTGTAAGTACCGGGACGAGCAGACACTTCTATAAAGTTCTCTCCTATGATGAGCGGCACTCCCGCACGGATGAGCTCATAGCTGAGCGCGCGGATGTGCTCAGGAATAATATTCAAGATCCTCACCTTTTTTCCTGCAAGCGCCGCAAGAATGAGAAAACTTCCCGCTTCAATACGGTCTGGGATGCAGTGATATTCAGTGCTCGCTGTGAGTAGCGATCCTCCTTTCACTTGTATTGTCGAAGATCCGGCACCTTTAATGAGCGCGCCGTTAGCACATAAAAATTCTGCAATGCTAACGATTTCAGGCTCCGTCGCTGCGTTATGAATTACGGTGGTTCCATCAGCAATACTCGCTGCTATCATAAGTGCCTCTGTCCCTGTAACACTCTGCTGTCTAAAAAAAATTTCTGCTCCGTGCAGCCCTGTTGGAGCACTTATGCAATATGATCCATTTTCTACTGTGGTTTTGGCTCCCATTCGTTCGTATGCTTCTAAAAACATATCAATGGGTCGTGGTCCAATTACGCAGCCGCCAGGATGTGGAAAACGAACCTCTTTAAAACGAGCAAGGAGAGGACCAGTAAAGATAACTGAAGCGCGCATTCTTTTTGCGATCTCTCCGGTGAGATCAGCATGAATTGTATCGGGGATAGAAACGCGGAGCGTGCCTTCCGCCATTGAGTCAACCTGTCCTCCGATCCCTTGGATCATCTCTTTTGTTCGATAGATATCCTCAATGGACGGCATACCGGTGAGAGTCACTGGTGAGGAAAAAAGGACAGTACTCGCAAGTGCCGGAAGTGCCGCATTTTTTGCTCCAGAAACACAAATCTCTCCTTCAAGTTTTGCCGCTCCTCCTAAGCCTTGTATTTCAAACATTTCTTTCTTCATATAGGTATTGTAATCCACCACCTTTAACTTGTCACTGAGCTCTTGCCACAGAGGCTCGGGTACTTATACTGTAGCGATGAACTTGGTCACGGTTATCCCCTTATCGCGAGGTGTATTTGCTGAAGAGCTCTCATATTACTCTGCGAAAACAGTTTCTGAGGGTGATTTGGTGGAAATCAGTATCCGTGGGAAAAAACATAAAGCCTTAGTTATTGCACATACTCCGCTTACTATCCACAAAGCGGAACTTAAAGCATCCCGTTATTCGCTTAAAAAGATTGAAAAAGTACTCCACCCACTCTTTATGTCCCCACAGTTTCTTGCCGCAGCAAGAAAAACAGCGAGGTATTATGCGGCCCCAATCTCTACAACACTCTCAGCTCTTCTACCAAAATCCTTACTTGACGCACATATAGCACTCCCCCCAATAAATATACGGGAATCAGGCGTCCGTCCAGAAAAGTATCTGATATCTGACACTACTGAAGAACGATTTTCGTTATACAAAAAACTTGTGCGTGAATCCTTTGTTGGGCGTCGTTCTGTCCTTATTATTGAACCAACCCGAGAAGATGTTTTGGTGGTGGAGAGTATTTTAGGAAGAGGCATTGGTAATTCCGTACGCATAATAAGTGGAGAAACAACAAAAACAGAAATCAAAAAGATCAGCACTGAGCTCATTGGGGATACTCCCCTACTTATTATCGGGACCGCAGCTGCACTGGCGCTCTCTGGAGGATCTATAGAGACAATAATTATTGATAGAGAGAACACTCCTTCCTACAAAATGCTTGTGCGCCCATTCATTGATGCGCGACGCTTTGCAGAGTACTTAGCAGATGAGAGCCTCTTTCGTCTGATTATTGGGGATTCTGTCTTGCGAACGGAGACGATGACACGCTTAGAAAAAGGAGAATTTGTGCCACTTGTCTCTATAAAAACACGCATTCCTTCTCGCGCAAATATCCACCTCGTTAATATGCGAGAAGAAGAGCGTGAAGCGGTAAAAAAGAAAAAAGCGGGAAAGGCTATTGGAACAAGCCTCACAAAACTTATTACAGAAACAATTAAGAAAGAGGGAAATGTGGTACTTTTTGGAGCACGGAGAGGCACTGCACCATCAACAGTATGCAGTGATTGTGGAGAGACAGTACGCTGTACCCGTTGTGATAATCCGGCAGTACTCCACTCAGTGAATGACGCATACCTTTACACATGTCATCGTTGTGGACATACAGAAGAACCGCCAGACGGATGCAAAAAGTGCGGGAGTTGGCGTCTCACGATGCTCGGTGTTGGGACAGAGAAAACATATGAGGAAGCGCGGGAGTTGTTTCCCAACACAAAACTTTTTTGTGTAGACAGTGATAATGCGCGCAGTCGTACTAGTGCACGAGAACGGATCACGGAGTTCTATGCTACACGAGGATCCATCCTAATTGGAACTGAGATGATACTTCCTTTTCTCGTTCGACCCGTCGATTTGGTAGCTGTGGTCTCGATAGATACACTGCTTGTGATTCCTGACTTTCGCATTGGAGAACGATTGTTTGTACTCCTCAATCGACTTCGGGAACAAGCGATGGAACATTTCTTTATCCAGACACGAGATCCAGAATCAGTGATACTTCTCTATGCGAGTCGCGGACAGCTTGCAGAATTCCATCGTGCTGAAGCTGAAGTACGAAAAATACTCCTTTACCCACCTTTCTCCGTTCTCATTAAGATCAGTCGCTCTGGTAAACAGAACGCTGTTTTAGATGATATTGAGGCGCTCTCTACCGAACTGCGTGAATGGAGTCCAGCGATCTATGCCTCCCCCAAAACATCAGGGATGCATGGATCTACCACGATGCACATACTCCTTAGACTTGCACCTGAACGATGGCCACATGAACGGCTTATACATATCCTTAAGGAACTCTCCCCCCGTTTTTTAGTTGATATTGACCCTCTGAATATTCTATAATCTAATAATGATTACTATTGTTGAGCGGGAGCATCCAGTGCTCCGCGCAAACGCGAAACCGGTACCATCGAAGCTTTTTGGGACAAAAAAGCTTCGCACCATTATAAAAGATATGCAGGAAGCACTCGCCTCTCAAGATGACGGTGTCGCCCTTGCCGCCCCACAGATTGGGCTCCCCTTGCAAATCTTTGTCGTTGCACCGAGTGTCTTTGAAGGTGAAAAAAGTAAGGATGTTCGTACTGTATACATTAATCCCACATTTGTCCGCCTT
>CAZNKH010000006.1:12804-30629 GCA_964574105.1 uncultured Candidatus Saccharibacteria bacterium
GGAAGTAAGACGAAGTACGAACGCAACGATAGAGGCGTATGACGAAGAGGGACAGCACTTCACTCGTGGAGCTGGTGGTTTACTTGCACAAATCTTTCAACACGAAGTGGATCACTTGCACGGAAAATTGTTTATCGACACCGCAAAAAACCTCCGCGAGATCCCCCCAGATATGCTTATTAATAATGATTAAGTACGGTTTTTTTGGAACGGATGATTTTTCTGAGCTCGTACTTGAAGAGCTCGTTTATGCTGGATATCCACCTTCTCTTATAGTTACTATGCCCGACTCACGCGCAGGAAGAAAGCAGAGCCTACAGTCTCCATCAATAAAGGGGTGGGGAGAAGCGCATGCGGTACCAGTACTTCAACCAGAAAAGTTAAAAATAATCCCGGCGGAACTACTTGAGGAAGCTTGGGATTTTTTCATCGTTGCCTCATATGGGAAGATGATCCCAGAGAAAATCATCTCTCTCCCCCGTTACGGGACGCTCAATGTGCACCCATCGCTCCTTCCGCTTCATCGCGGCGCCTCTCCGATAGAATCGACTATTTTAAATGGAGATTCTGTTGGAGGTGTCTCCATTATGCTGATTGACAGAGAGATGGATCACGGCCCACTCCTCGCGCGCAAGGAAGTGCCTCTTCATGGAGATGAGTGGTATCCTGATCTTGCAGAACTCCTTGCAAGAGAGGGAGGAAAACTTCTTGCGCAAGTACTCCCCTCAATCGTAGATGGATCGCTTAAGACACGAGAGCAGGACCACGCAAAAGCAACCTACACCTCGCTAATAAAAAAAGAGGATGGTTTACTGGACTTACACGGTGACCCCAAATTAAATTTTCAAAAAATACGCGCGTACGAACCGTGGCCTCGGACATTTTTTAAGGTAAAGCATAAGGGTAAAGAGATACGCGTGATTATCACTAAGGCAATCTTAGAGAAAGGCGTACTCACCATTCTTAGTGTCATCCCTGAAGGAGGACATGAAATGTCCTATCAAGATTTTGTACGAGGTTACGCGCGGTAGAATCGCTGAAACATCTCTTTCACTTTTCTTCCGCCTCGACGGACCAAGTTCCCCCGTTTTTCTTTTTCTGTGGTAATCATCCGTTCAAGTTCCGCTTGTACAATATCAATTGCCGCATAAAGATTCTCTCCTGTCTCGTCACTATAAAAACTTTTTCCATCTGCAAATAATTCTACCTCTACAGTAAAAACCTCACCATCACGGTGATGTGCTGTCTCTTTACCAAGTATCACCGACGCGCGGAGATCATCTACTCTCCGCAAAAATCGCGAGAGTGCAGAGAGTTTCCTCTCGGCATAGTCGCGTATTGCTTCCGTAATCTCCATCCCTCGAGCAGAAATATCAATGTGCATAGAAGATAAAATGCACTAATAATCTAATTCTACAGAAATAATCTTCCCCGGTCTATGGTGCCCACTCACAATACGAACTTTTCCCTTCACTATATGATAATGCTGTGCAACAAGCTCTCGCACTCGCTCATTGGCAAGGTTGCGCTCTGCCGGTACTCGTACCGAAATCGCAAAACTATCGAGTCCCTCCTTAGTGACAACGTCTCGCTTAGCCCCCGAGGTGACAAAGACACGGATGTACATAGCGAAGTATTTACAAAACTCCACTTTGAGAAAAAGGGTTTTGAGCAGCTAGCGGAGCGAGAAAGAGACTCGCACGACTGCGGTTACTTTTTTCTCAAGTGACGAGGTATCGTAGACACCGTAATCAGAAATCTCTGTAGAATTTTTTGCCGCAACTTGGAAGACGCCCATAGATGCATTCTGTAGCTTACCTAAAGATGCGTTGGTAGACTTGGCAATCTCAGTAGCACGCTTTTGTGCGTTGTTGGTTGCCTCAGAGAGTAGCTCTACACGAAGGTCAGCGAGCTTGTTGTAGTAGTACTCCAGACTTTGACTAGAGAAGATGAGTCCTCCCGCAATGAAGCGATCAGGGAGCTCCTGCGCCAGCGCCTGAATAGCATCCACATTGCTTGACTCAACAATAATCTTTTGTGAGAGACCGTATCCAGTGATGGATCCGCAGGACTGGTTGCCGTAGCGATCGTACATAACATTATTTTGACTGGCACAAAGTGGGGTCACTACCACTGCATCAATTCGGAGTTCACTCTCTTGCACTCCTGCGTCAGAGAATGCTTTTTTCACCGTCGCAAGATCAGTGCTCAATCTTGCACTTGCAGACTTCAAATCACTAATACCTGCGTTACGACTGATAGTACTCGTCCATTTGATAGTATCTGAAGTAACCACTCGCTCCGCAGAGCCGGTGACCGAAATGACATTGGAAAGCGCACGGACTTTGTAGATTGTCTGCGATACCACGATGGTACCAAGGATGAGTGCGACACCGAGCACTGACGCGGCGGCAATGAGCGGACTATGTTTTGTATCCATAATGGTATAATAACACAGATATAAAAAAAGAAAAAGAGACGCGGTGTGCGTCTCTGTAGATATCAGGTAACAAAAGGAAAAGTCTTTTTTAGCTCAGAGGGAGTAGATCCCTTTAAAAGCGCCCCAAGCACTTGGCTTAATCCCTTGAAAGGGTATCGTAGATCCTCACTATTCGTGGGCTTATGGATGATTCCATCCAAGAGAGATGGCTCATTTGGAGGTGTAACTGTATACGCATACACCTGCGACTTTGGACTAATAGTTTTTACCTCATCTGCGATTCTATGGGCATCGAGATTCGTTCCTGCGTAATGACAAGTGACAACGAGACAGTTACCCTTCCATAGAGAGACGAGATTGAGCACTCGGATAGGATCAATAGTCTCAGAAATGGAGGCAGTTATGTTCTCGGGTAGATTTTTTAAAAGTAGGTTGAGATAGATCTGATCTTTTTGCAGTAACACAATTATCATTAGAGTCTCCTCTTTCTCAAGTGAGCTATGTAAAGAGCGTTTCTTCTATTGTAACACTTCACTCAAACAAGGTCAAGCGTTTGGTAAATATCTTATAGATATTTTCCATAATATCTCCTCCTGCGTACCCAAGCACCGCGGCAATAGCGGGAGTAAAAGGTATAGGTCCTAGAATAAAACTGCGGAGATCATAAAAGACCCACACCGTCAAATAACCGATCACGCCCGTTGCAATAACAGTCGCAAGGAAGTAAACGAGAGAAAATGTCTGTGACTTTTTTGCAGCATTGCGTACCTTAATGTATCCAACAACAGCGCGAAGCATCCCCCCAGTGAGCCCGGCAATCAAGAGAGGATATTCTACAGAGGAAAAGTTCATACAATGATAAGTGTATCACTTATAAGAGCGAAGCAAAGTAAAACCCCGTTATGTTGTGCACAACGGGGTGAGAAGTTAGTACGGATGAACTTCGTCAATCTTGCAAAACCTACGATTTCCAAGACAAAGCACTTCTCCACAGTGTAGACATGTAGAGAGGGGGTTTCCTTGAAGCCGATCTTCACCCTCAATAATCACGGGGTAGAACTTGCAATTTGAACCATTGCGCTGAACGAGCAACATCCCGCCACAGTGATGAAGGCAGGTGCCGAAAAAGTGATTCGGGACTATGCACGGCATACGAGATTTCCTCCTTTCTTCTTCTCTCTTAAAGAACCATCTTTACTGTTATATCTCTTGAGACCTCGCTGCGTCAATATGTGCATAACGCTCTCGCCCGAACTGGTCTGTATGCACTGTTCCAGAAAGTGCATACTCAGCAATGAGTGAATGTACGAGCGTACCCTGCCCAGAGCCTATCTCGCAATACACAATCCCCTCCTCTCCTATATGCGATTTGAGCTCTCTGAAGAATTTTGTAAGCTCTGCGGATCCGGCGTTGTTTGCAAACACAGCATACTGTGGCTCGTACTCTCTTACGCTCTTTTCCACTTCTTCTTCTCTCCCCACATAGGGAGGGTTGGCGCAGATAAGATCGTAGCGGCTCGTAATGCCTTGCCACATATTACTTTCAATGAGAGCATAACGATCCTCTTGTATGTGATTTCTCTCCATCGTAATGCGTGTTTGTTTAAGCATTCTCCAGTCGATATCAGCACAGTCTCCACTCGCCTGTGGGAACGCGGCAAGAAGTGCGGCGGCAATACATCCTGATCCAGTACACATATCCAGAAAACGAAAATTCGGTTTTTGGATAGCGAGACCCGCACGGAGCTCTGTGATACATGCCTCCATCCAGTATTCCGTCTCCTCACGAGGGATGAGCGGACGAAGAGAGAGGTCTACAGTAATCCCGCAAAAACGCTTCCATCCAATAATGTAATCGACGGGTTCTCCAGCCAAAAGGCGCGTGCGATCTTTCTTCAGGCTTTTTGCATCCGCGTTGTCTGCATACTTGTCACGCACTATCCACGCGAGTGCCTGCCTTTCTTCACGAGAAGTCTTATTCATTTCGTGATGGTATCACAGGAGAATGTAGTTGACATTAGTTCTCTCTCCACTACAATCTGCGTAGATGCTCATCGACAGAGCTACTTAATTGAAGGAGAGTATGTATGACTGTTCGAAGGACTTCTTCACTACACGCTGTGCCACAGATAATTGTTGTGCTTGATACCAATGTACTGATTCATGATCCTGAAGCGCCGCTTCAGTATGAACAGGGAACCGAGGTGCATATACTCATTCATGTACTAGAGCAATTAGACAAGGCGAGCAAACAAGACGGACTGATTGGATATAACGCGCAACAAGCTGCCCGTATACTCAGTGATCTCAGTAATCATGGAAATATCAAAGAGGGAGTCAAGACAGACCGAGGAGGTGTGGTGAGGATTGCCCAAGACGGGCATGCTCACACATTGCCAAATGGGTTTAGACGAGACGAAAGCAATGCAATTCTTGCCCATGCAAAATACCTTACCGAACAAGAAAAGAAAAATGGAAAACGAACAGAGGTCATCTTTGTCACCAAAGAAGCCATTGCACGGGTCAAAGCATGCGCGCTGGGAGTGAAGTGTGAAGACTATGGGGAAGAAGCACAGATGCTTGACTTCTCGGAACTTCAAGAGAAACTCGCGTTGAAAACAGTATCTGTTCCACTGGAGACAATCACAAAGCTTTACAACAATCGCGATGGCATACCCGTTCCTGATGGAGTGTTTTTACATCCCAATCAAGGATGTATTCTCACTGCTGTAAACGACAGAGGAGATACAAAGACTGCCCTCACATTGTACAAACACGATAACCCTCGTCTAGTGTTTGTGAACAAGCCACCACAACTCATTCAACAGGCAGGAAACTCTCATACCATTGTTCCCCGCAACAATGAACAGGCAATTGCTTATCAACTTTTGCGAGATCCATCTTTGGATGTTGTCTTCATCCTCGGACCACCCGGGTCAGGCAAGACATTACTGGCATTGGATGCGGGAATAACATTACTTGATAAGAAAAGATTTGAGGCACTGCGCATATTCCGTTCTACCCAAGAATCTTCTGATACACTTGGATTTCTCCCGGGTGATCTGGATGAAAAGATGGAACCGTGGAAAAAAGCAATCAACGAGCTTATCTACCAGATTACACAGGATGATCAGATTAATCCGGGACATGAGGAAAAAAACCTTGCTCATCAGAAATTTAGAAACAAGACGAATGAATTTTTTGAACAAGGTCTCATCACTGTGGAATGTATTAATTTCTTGTTGGGACAGACACATACAAATGTCATAGTGTTGTACGATGAAGCGCAAAACTTCACCCGTCGTCAAATGGCACTCTGCCTCTCGCGGTCTGGTGAAAGTACCCGGGTCTTGGTAGTTGGAGATCTTAATCAGATTTACACCCCGTACCTTGACCCTCGTACCTCAGGTATGAATTATTGGTGTCAAAAACTACTTCCATCTGGTTATGCCGGAGTATTGGTGCTCAAAGACTCTGTTCGTTCTCGCTTATCTCAATTAGTAGCTTCAATGGGAATGTGATTATACATTCAGGCCCTAACCACCACAGCGGATAGGGCCTTTTTATACTTACGGGCAATATCCGACATGAGTCCCGGACCTTCATAGATCATACCTGTAATCAGTTGATTAATGTTTGCTCCTGCTTGCAATTTTTCTTCAGCATCCTTTGGTGAAAAGATCCCTCCACACCCGATAATGGTCATTGTTGGTCCTATATACTCACGAGTCTTACGGATCAGTTTTGTGGAGACCGTGCGACACGGGAGACCAGAGATGCCCCCGTAACGACCGTAAAGAGCCCTCTCTTCTACTTTGAGTAATGAATCATCTTTGTGAAGATTCCCGATTACAAAACCTCGTATATTATGCGTTCGTGCAACATCAATAAGTTTATGGAGTTCTTCCCAAGATAAATAAATGGGGAGTTTTATATATACAGGTTTTGAGAGTGTAAGTGTGTCAACAGCAGATAGGAGGCGATCTAGAGCGGAGGGAGAAGTGAAAAGTTCTCCAGTAAATGAATTTGGGCAAGAGATATTAATGGTGTAATACGCTCCTGCTCCTGAACGAGAAAGTTGTTTTAGAGAGTAACAATAGTCGTCAATCCCTTCTTGTTCCCCTGCTGATTCTTTGTCGTTTGTACGAGCAACACTCACTCCAATGACAAAATCTTCTGGCACCCGTGCGGCGAGTATCCGTGGGATCACTGCATCTACTCCATCATTTTTGAGTCCCTTATTTACAAGAATACTTTCTGACTTTGGGAGACGGGTAAGTTGTGGGCTGCGGTTCCCTGCGCTCGCCTTCGCAGTGATTGATCCAACTTCAACACCGCCAAAACCAACCGAGGGAAGGATGGAAATGATGCGAGCGTTATAATCAAACCCTGCAGCAAGAACAATCGGCGTACGGTACCTAAGACCATCTACCGTTACTGTGGCATCGGTATGTGGATACCCATATGCAAGAGCGGTTGCATTACGCCCAATGGCCGTTCTTCCGAGTAGTGTTCCAACGGAAAGAAAGAACGAGTGGATTGGATCAGGTGGAAAAGAAAAAAGTATCGGCTTAAGTAAATAGCGGTAGAACACAAAGAGAGCATATCACACGAACAGTGATGGGTCTACGGAGAAACGGTATGGTTTTTCTGACCACTCTCCGGCATATGAGACGCCTATACGAGGACATTTTCTAATAGCACTATGTGGAACGACGACTCCCCTATCTTCAATCCACAAACCGCTTTTTTTTGACATCTCCGCACCATAGAGTTCCTTACCTATTCCAAAGAGTCTCCCCACCCTCCCAGGGCCTTCTGTGCCTTCAACAGAGCGAATGAGGACGGCTGCTGGGTAATCTCTTGGGCCCGTCACCACATTGAGCAAGTGATGCATCCCGTAGACGAGGTAAACATACCAACGCCCACCAGAGTGGAACATAATCTCAGTACGCGGGGTTCGACCACGCGAGGCGTGAGAGGCCTTATCTAAGGGGCCATCATAGGCTTCTACCTCAATAATACATCGCGCAATAATCTCTGTGCCACGAGTGCTCACCAAGTACTTACCGAGAAGCTCTTCAGCCACACGGAATGTATTCCGTTCAAAAAA
This sequence comes from uncultured Candidatus Saccharibacteria bacterium, assembly GCA_964574105.1. Taxonomy (GTDB): domain Bacteria; phylum Patescibacteriota; class Minisyncoccia; order Phycocordibacterales; family UBA9988; genus UBA9988. The sequence goes on from CAZNKH010000006.1 coordinate 20,358, forward strand.
TGATTGTGGGAGTATCTGGCGCATCATCGTATAGTAACAAAAAATAAAAAACCGCGCGGAGGAAGTGTCCGCGCGGCTAGGAGCTTGTTTTTTCTTGGTCTAGCGCCTAAAGACCACGACTATCTTCCCGTCACAGCAGTGAGCTGTTCGGGGAACCATAAAACGCTTCATGAGTGCCTCCTTTCTCTTAAGGATCTCTATTCTCTTCTTAGTATAGCAAGGCTGTCAAGTCCCGGCTACCACAGTAGACTCTGTGATGACCAGGAGTGAAAGATGAGCGCGAGAATGATATAGAAAGCAAAGTGGATCATAAAGCTGTACACAAAACCACTCTTCACACGAAGAATGAGGCGAGGGAAGATAAGTGCCGAGAGTACGGAGCCAATTGTCATAACAGTCGCGTGCACAGTAGGAACATCAGGTTTAATGATAAAAAAGAGTACATGTGCGCCTCCAAAAAATACTGCGTAAGCCAATATCACTAAATTGAGAGATCGATAATAGGCGTAAAGCATGAGAACAAGTGCCGCAATGAGCACTTGTTGAAAAAGGAGTTCGGTAAACTTAGGAACAAAGTACCATGGAGTAGAGAGTTGCAAATCTGAATATAGGCTAAAAGAAAAAAAGCTGGGTACAGATATTTGAGCAATGACACTGAGCGCAAACCAGCTACAGGCCGTAAAAACGGCACAGATAAATATATACACCCATAGACTGTGTTCTACAGGAAGCCATCGAAGGAAATAATCCCAGAAGAGGTAGACGCTTACCAATGTCCAGAGTCCGAAGTAAGCCGCAATGATAAGTGGTGAAGCGTTGTAACTGAGATCAATCCCAAGCGCAGGGAGGAGTGTGCGGTAGCCGATATTCGCCACCATCCATAATGCTTCTATCAGAAGTAAGGTAGGAATAAGGAGTGGGCGTGCTCGTTTTGAAGATATTCCTAAGCGCATTCTCTATGTATGATGTGCGAGAAGGTGTACCAATTAAACATCTGCTGATTGTTCCCCACGCCCATGAGTGTTGGCTCCCACACTTTTAAGACACCACAAGGACACACTGACGATTGACCAAAGTATGCAAGCGTGACTCCTTGGATTGCCACAATTATAAGAGCAATAAGAAGCACCATGCGTAGTGAGACTGTAGAATTAAGAGACATAACTACAGTATACGCTTACCAATACATAATTAAAAAGATTTTGTATATGTACGACGGGGACGGCCGCGGTACTTTTTCCCCTTTCTCCCACCAACTGCTGATAAGAAGTTGGCTTGCATAAGCGCGCGCTCCGATGGGGAGAGTCGGGTAAACACCACTTCTGCATCACGGGAGAACTCCTTAAAATGCTCATCTCGTGCGAGAATCTGCGGGTGCACACGCAAAGCATTCCCACTAATACCACGCAAAATAATCCCTTTCAAAGTACGCACGCGCGAGAGCGCCACATAGCCTTGCCCGTACTCAAATGCCTTTGAGAGATCCATCATCGCAGCATCCAGACTCATTCCCTGACTCTTATGCACAGTAATGGCCCACGCGAGGCGTAACGGTAGTTGCCCAATGCGCGCGAGAATCCTCCCGCCCTCCTCAATCGTCCACTCCGTCGCGGCAACTACAATCCGCTTACCCGAGCGCAGCTTCACCACCGGCGCACCGTTTTTGGTGAAGTGGTCTACCGTGCCGAGGGTGCCATTTACATAACCGATGTCAAAATTATTCTTGGTGAACATAACTGCAGCGCCAACCTTGAGCTCCAGTATCTCCGGCGAGAGACAACCGCGTATGAGTTGTTCTATCAGGACATTCTTTCCGTGCGCGTACATCTTGTAGAAATGGATCTTACCGGGAAGTTTTGCCAAACGCTCATCATTGATGTAATCAACATCGGCATTGTGTGTGTAGAGTTCCGGTATGTTCTCTTTCCCCACTTGATCACTTTTCCGACACTCCTCGCAGAGTGCGGAGAGTTGAGCAAAGGAGTTCTCGCCTCCGCCCTCACCGCGGCGGATGGACGAGAGAATGGCGCTATGAAGAACATCTGTGTGGCGATGCTGCTCGTGGAGATAAGCTACCAAGAATTCTGCCTCTCTCCATGCAGGAGACTCAAACACAAAGCGCGCGCTCGGCTCACCGCGACGAGAAACGGGGGGCAATTGGAAAAAGTCTCCGACTACAATTATTTGCAGACCACCAAAGGACTTTTTGGGCAAATGGCGCAAAGTGCGACACACCGCATCAACAGCGCTCAAGATATCTGCATCCAACATAGAAATCTCATCAATAATGAGTACAGAGCAGTGAATGAGGCGCTTGACCAGATACTCCTTAGTAGAAAGTACATCGATATCCTCCTCTCTGAAGTCGTGTTTGATGCCAATACCACTCCACGAGTGTATGGTCTGACCACCAATATGCGTGGCCGCAATGCCTGTAGAAGCAGTTACTGCGGGTTCCACCCCGTGCTCTTTGAGGTAGCTGATATAGCGGTTAATCAAGTGCGTCTTCCCACTACCCGGCTCCCCCGTCAAAAACACATTCGCCCCCGTCTTGAGTATTTCCAAAGCAGTACTCTGCGTCATAATCTGTATAGTGTACTATTGTATTCAAAAATTACATCCAATAAATAAGGATCTGCCGAGGCAGATCCTGTATGGTGGTGTGGCCTTAGCCCACAAAGTTGTTGATGAGAGAGCTTTCTGCTTATAAGTATACACAAATACTCCTCGCAATGAAATCCTTATGTGGATAAGCTAAAGCCCTTTCCGCTCTTCAACAAAGGTGAATGCCTTACCCGCCTTACCTGCGCGCCCGGTACGGCCAATACGGTGAATGTAGTCCTCGTAAGTAGCGGGGAGCTCGTAGTTAATCACATGGCTCACATTGGGAATGTCGAGTCCGCGCGCCGCAACATCTGTTGCAACCAAGATATGGCTCTGATTGTTCTTAAACTGTGCGAGCGCGCGCTGACGCTGGCTGTGATTCTTGTTCCCATGTATAGACTCGGCTTTAAAGCCCCGTGCCGCAAGAATAGAAGAGAGTTTTTCTACTCCGTACTTAGTCCGTCCAAAGATGAGCACCTTACTGCACTCCGGTTTAAGAAGGAGATCATGCAAGAGCTCAATCTTCGTGTCAGCTCTCACATACACGACATCTTGATCTACTGCGCGTGCGGTGTCGCTCGTCTTTATTGAGATACTCACCGGATCGTGCAAAAATTCGTTAATAATATTTTTAATATCGTGTGAAAGTGTTGCAGAGAAGAAAAGTGTCTGACGCTCTCGTGGCAGAGTACCGAGGAGAAGGCGCATATCGTTAATGAAGCCCATATCAAGCATTCGGTCTGCCTCGTCTAAGACTACATTTGCCACATCATCAAGACGAAGTACCCGACGCTCTAAAAGATCCTTGAGTCGCCCTGGAGTACCAATTACCACATTGTATGTACGGCGAAGATCATTGATCTGACGGAATATGGGCATACCACCGACCGCACACACAGAAAAGATTGAGAGTCCAAAAGCAAACTTGCGGAATTCTTGATCAATTTGTATAGCAAGCTCACGCGTGGGTGCCATAATGAGCACCTGTTCTCGCCTATCTTTCAAAATTTTATCAATGAGTGGGAGTAAGAAGGCAGCGGTCTTCCCTGTACCAGTATTGGCAATACCCACCAAGTCACGGCCTGTGAGAAGCTGAGGAATTACCTCGTCTTGAATTGGCGTTGGTGTCGTGTAGCCCGCCATGGCAACATTCTTTTTAATTCGCTCATCAATGGCAAAGTCGGAGAAGGAATGTTGTGCCACAAAGAGAGTCTCCTCGGTAATAGGTGCCGCTCGATTGATGAATTTAGAGACATCACAAAACTGTCCTCGCATGGGACGAGCTCGATGTCTCATATGTGGGCGCGCTGTGTAGCGCTGACCTCTCTGGCCACGGTGTCGTTGATACATATACCTCTTCTAGCTAGATCTCGTAGGTCCCAAGAAGAAGGTATATGGCGACGGAGATATAACTAACAGGATGTAAGTATAGTATAGAGAATAAGTCTTGTCAATGAATATGGACAATAGTATGCTTACAGCTCGGCAAAAATAGTGAGGCGCTCTTACACCCACTCTACACGAGGAATGAAGCCGAGGTGGCGGAGATAGAACCACACCGCGATTACAAACAGTACAACAATGATAATCGGAGAGATGGGTGAGAAAATGCTTATAAACTCCCAGAGACTCACCCAGCGTACATATACGGAACCGTTGACTGTCTCAATATTGTCAGTAAACTGCTGATCCTTTTGAGTGACCGTTGTTAAACTAGCATTATAGTTTGCAATCTGTGCATTCAAATTTTGTTTCTTAGATGCGTAATTATTGTTCTCTGCGCTTAAGCGCTCTCGCTCCCCTGCGTCCTCACTCACGAGTGTTGCCTCTTGATCTCTGAGAGAGGCGATGGCTTGTGTGTTGGTAGTATTGACAATTTGCGTTCTCACCGCCGTAAGTTCAGTACTGATTCTCGTGAGCTCACGCTGGATTGCATCCACTGTTTGTGTGTGTGCAGTGACCAGCGCTGTTCTCTGCTGGGTAAGTTTATCGAGCGAGCCTACAATATTGCTTGTCCGCTTCTCAATATCTTGCTTTTGGCCCAGTAAGTTTTGTGACGAGATACTCTCCACATAGAGCTTTTTATGAGTAAGTGCCTCTACCTCTGTTCGAAATGCTTCAAACTTACTCTTTGCCACCACAAAGCCGATGCGGCCACTCTTCTCTGAGCTGTAGAGATCGTCAATGCGACCATCAGCACCCTTAATGATGTTTTTAACATCGGTGACTACCTTAGGTACATTCCGCGTCTAGATAGTTGCAGAGTAGTTCATCTTCAAAAACTCTCTTGTGTCAGTGATTGAAGGATCATCTTGATATTGTGGGTAGTAGCCGGGATACAACCTTGTTGCGCTTTCACCCTTCATAGACAGAGTTGGTGCAGAGGCCTCGGTACCCATGAGATATGTTGTAGTCATCTTTACCTGTTCACCCATAAACCACGCGAGTGCGATAAGTAGTAACACAACAACCATCACAAACCTGATGCGTGATACTCGTATGATCCTCCGTTGATGCTGTTTCATATAACTGTTAGGAATGACGCTTTTTATGCTTGAGTGCCCTCTGCGCCAGCATCTCGCGCTTGATGGCGAGGCGCTTCTTAGTCTTCTTAGACCGAGACTGTCTCCTCTTATTTATGCCGGTTGCTCTTTTTGCCATAATCTCTAGTATACATTACTTTTTTTAAATCTGGATACCAACTCCGATGATAAATCAGCTTGGCTCCCGAATTAAAACCTTCACAAACTTTTGAAATCACTTTGCCAAATCTGATACACAAATCCAAAAAGCGAAATCTGAAATGATGCGCCCCGCCACTATTTTTCTGGGGCAAAGGAGGCGGGGCGACGGACTCGCCCGCGCGGAGGAGGGGTCTGGGGAGGAATCCGCGCGGGCTTCGGCTTTCTTTTTTGAAAAAATTGGCGGCTACTTTTTCTTTGTATAGTGTTTATCAAATTTCTTATAAATTGCTGGACTAAAAAAATCCTTTCTTGTTCCTTCTATATTGTTTGGGTCAAGATATCTTGTTCTGCACAACTTTTTATCCTTCATAAATTCTTTACGCAATTTATGATATTTAGGATTTCTTTTAAAATCTGAATATCTAGCAAGTAATCCATTAGTAAGTGTTCTATAATCAAGAGGATATTTTTTCCTTAATATCTCTTCCTCTTCTAATCTAACAGCGGGAGCATTTGGATCATCCGTAATCTGTACGCCAGCATCATTAACAGATTTTTTACCACCTTTACCAACAATTACAGAAACTGGCTTAACATCGCCCACAAGTTTTAATACCGGTTTACCACTTTCTTTGAAATTTCCCTCTTTAATAAATTTTAACTTTGGCACCAATTTCCTATCTATAACCAAAGTTCCCCCGCTTCCTTTTATTTCACCGCCCACCATATCAAGAATTGCTGTATTTGTTGGTCCAATTTTCGATATTTTTTCCAAATGCTCCATCCAACTTTTTCTTTCTTCTGTTTTTATTTCGTCAAGTAGTGTTTTAAGTTCAGGATATTTGATTCTTTCGCTTCTTGCGTTATAGCGATAAAAAATATCGGATTCTTTCAAATCACCATCGTTTTTAGAACAAACTACTGGTTTATGTTTTGCTTGATGTGTATACAAGACACCAATATTTTTTGAGCGTACTTTTATAACAAATTTATCAAATATAATCTCAGGAGAAAAGACTTCATTGAGATATGCAGTGATTTTCGCTTCGTCGGTACTTTCAAAATTATTGCTTTGTAATCCAACTGATTCGCGGGGTTTATCCTTTATTCCAAAAACAATATAACCGCCTTTGTTATTCGCAAAAGCAACCATGCTCTTAGCATATTTATCTTTAGATAACCAGTTAAATTGCTCTTTAAACTCAAGCCAACCGCTTTCTCTAGAAATTATTTTGTTTGAGCTGGAAGATTGAAAAACGAATATTTTTTTGTAATCTTGAGAATTCATATAGCTGGGGATAACTCGACTTTGATTTTCTACTTTTGTTCTATTATAATTGAGGTATGGTAAATAAGTCAACCTTACTATGTTAACAAAACGCCAAAAAGAAGTCCTCGACTTTGTAGAAAGCTACTCACACAAGAAAGGGTATGCCCCTTCTTTTGAAGAAATCAGAAAGCGACTCAAGCTCGCTTCTGTTTCAACTGTTCATTTTCATATTTCAAAACTCAAAGAGGGTGGCTATTTAGGAAAAACAGAAAATAAAGCTCGTGCTATTAGTGTCGCGTCTAAAGAACCGATGGTAAAAATTCCTCTTCTGGGAATAATAGCCGCCGGGGAACCAATAGAAGCAATTCGTCAAAATGAATTTATTGCTTTCCCCAAAACAAAACTGCCTAGCAGTGGAAATCTTTATGCCTTGCGTGTAGTGGGTAGTAGTATGATTGATGAAAATATAAAAGATGGAGATGTTGTTTTGGTAAAACAGCAAGATGTTGCGGAAAATGGTGAGCGAGTTGTTGCCCTGATAGATAATCACGAAGCAACACTAAAGAAATTTTATAAAGAGCGGGGGTATATCCGATTACAACCTGCAAATAAAACTTTTGAACCGATTATTATAAGAAAAGATCGAGATATTAAAATTCAAGGAGTTGTTATTGATGTTATAAAAAATGAAGAAGAATTACAGGCAGAGGAGATAACTATAACCAAAGAAATAAAAAAAGAGAAAAAATTACCTCTTAACCAAATAATTTTAGGCGATGCAATTCAAGAACTAAGAAAACTTCCTGACGAAAGCTGTGATGTTGTCATAATTGATCCTCCTTATAATATCGGTAAAGATTTTGGAAATGATAGCGACAAAAGAGAACTTGGAGAATATGTGGAATGGTGTAAAAGTTGGATAAATGACAGCATAAGAACCCTAAAACCTAACGGAACAATGTTTATTTATGGTTTTAGTGAAATTTTGGCATATCTATCTGTTGAAATTCCCATACAAAAAAGATGGCTTATTTGGCACTACACAAATAAAAATGTTGCCTCGCTTAATTTTTGGCAGAGAAGTCATGAAGCAATCATTTGCGCTTGGAAAGAAAAGCCAGTTTTCAATAGAGATGATGTTAGAGAACCATATACCGAAGGATTTTTGAACGGAGCGGCTGGAAAGGTAAGAAAAGGGACTTTAGGGAGATTCAGTAGCAGTGGTCTAGAAACTGTTTATAAAGCTCACGAAGGAGGAGCATTGCCGAGAGATGTTATAAAAATCCCTGCCCTTGCCGGTGGAGCTGGAATGAATGAAAGATGGTTTTTGTGTAAAACTTGCGACTCTGTGTGCGAACCGCGACAACTAAAAAATCACGAAGGACACGAAATAATGAAGCATCCGACACAAAAACCATTTGAGTTATCTAAAAAATTGATAAAATCTGCTATGCCGAAAAAGGATGGCGTTGTATTGGTGCCTTTTGTCGGCACTGGTTCAGAATGTGCGGCGGCTAAAGAATTGGGTCAGTCGTATATTGGCTTTGAGATTAACCCCGACTATGTAAGGCTAGCGGAAAAAATGGTTAACGATAAAAAATCTGTTGCCAAACTATTTTAGAGTTTCATCTATCTCTTTTTTCTTTTGCTCAAAAGGATACGGGGTAAAAACTACAAAACCATTCGGAAACCTTTTCAATTCTTTATTTGCCATAAACCTTGCGTATGGTAATTTGTCTGTGCCATCTTTTTTCTTTGGGTTTTCAAAATAATCACCGCTTGGAACTTCATAGTTAATATCAATAAATTGTCCATCAATTTTGTTTTTTACTCCGCCCTTACCACGCCTTACTTCTCCGCTAAATGATTTCTTTTTAACTTGGTAATTCAAAATCTTTCCTCTGTATTTAACTTGAAAATCAGCTCCTTGATGGTCAAGCTCACCCGACATCGCAACTGTGCCTTCGCCAAAAACCGACTCAGCTACATAGCCAGCATGAATTTGAGTAATAATACTCGCCCAAGTACGATAAATTCTTGCAGGGAGTCCTCTATAAAAACAATCCTTACACATTGTTGTTCTTTGTCTGAAGGATTCAATTTCTGTTTTCAGTGAATTTAAGTACTCTTTATAAAAATCTTCAAAAGATAAAAATTTCTTTTGATCCCAATATACTTTGTAAAGCATATTGATTGCCTGCACATCTTTAGGCATATCCATTTCTACAATTTTAATAGCCCTATATTGATCGCGATAGGATTTAAGGTCAACTGATTGTAAAAATTTATCGAATTTTTGTACTAGCATAAATTATAAGAAATATGAGGAAGGCTTTTTATATATCTGTGCAAATTTTTTCATTTCTGCGACATCAAGCCTTCTCTCGCCAGACTCAATTTTTGAAATATAAGACTGCGGTTTACCAAGTTTGTCAGCAACATCTTGCTGTGATAGTCCAGCCTCAATACGCGCCGTTTTCAGGCGTTCTATGATGTCTTTATAGTCTTTTGAGTAAACCGACTTGCTCATATATGTTTCTATGATATATCCTATTGCAGAATAATCCCAAATTAGGATATAATGTATTCATGAATGTAGCCGCCAATTTTTTCAAAAAAGAAAGCCGAAGCCCGCGCGGATTCCTCCCCAGACCCCTCCTCCGCGCGGGCGAGTCCGTCGCCCCGCCTCCTTTGCCCCAGAAAAATAGTGGCGGGGCGCATCATTTCAGATTTCGCTTTTTGGATTTGTGTATCAGATTTGGCAAAGTGATTTCAAAAGTTTGTGAAGGTTTTAATTCGGGAGCCAACAAATTAGATACGAACTCATTTTTTGAAGATGAGAGTGTTCGCTCGCCCAGCCCCGCCATTGGCGAGGCTGGGCTTCGCTCCGCGACGGCTACGCCGTCGCTTTGGCGGGAAATGAAGCGGATTTTAATGCTTTCGGGGGAATTCAATTTTTTCTTTTTAATAACTAACAATATAAATTTATGAATATGAAAAATTGCGCCATTTATACTCGCGTTTCAACCGATAACCAAGCAGAAAAGGAATTTTCGTCTTGTGAAGCACAAGAACAGAAAATCCGGTCGTTTATTGCAAGTCAAAATGATTGGCAGGTTTTCAAAGTATATAACGACGCCGGATTTTCTGGCGCAATTTTACAACGCCCTGCTTTACAAGAATTGTTAGCAGATTTGAAAAAAGAAAAAATTGATGTGGTTTTGGTCTATAAAATTGATCGGATCACTCGTTCCCCGAAATATTTTTACAAACTGATTGAATTTTTTGAGCAAGCAAAAATTGATTTTATTTCTATCACTGAAAGATTTGACACTTCTACGCCCGCCGGCCGTTTGCTTCGCAACATCATGCTCACTTTTTCTCAATTTGAACGCGAACTGACCAGCGAACGGACAAAAGACAAAATGTTGGAGCGCGCGAAAAAGGGACTCGCAAACGGCGGGCTAACGCCTTACGGCTACAAACGAGAAGATAAGAAACTTATCCCGCACCCGAAAGAAGCGGAGGAAATAAAATCAATTTTTGAAACTTATATTGAAACTGGCTCAACCGCAAAAACCTACCAAATGTTGAAAGATAAAGAAGTAAAAAATAAGTAAGGCAAAAATTTCACCAAAACAAATATCATCCACATTTTGCGAAATGTCAATTATATCGGCAAAATTTTGCACAACGGCCAGATTTATAAAGGTA
>CAZNKH010000007.1:0-30130 GCA_964574105.1 uncultured Candidatus Saccharibacteria bacterium
ACAAAACTTAATTTTTTGTTTTTCTTAAAATACTTTATCGTGTCGGTCATTTTCTCCAAGCGTTTATCAAAATGAAAGCCGGTGCGTTTGTAGGTCGTGCCTAACTCTGCGATCATAATCGCCTCATTGATAGACCCCGCTTGCTTGATGAGCTTTTTGAGGAGGTCGGCATTAGACTTCTCGATAATCTTATCGGCGAGACGCTTGTCGAGCTCGGCAATGAGGTCGGCTTTTACTTTTTTTATTTCATTAGTCATAGTGTTTTCCATAATTTTAGTTAATTAAATCAGGCAGATCTTTCAATTTTTTGCCATTATACTGCCAATAAGCCGCTCCTTGGTATGCACCACTACTGTTTAAGTTACCTTTTTGCTCAAATATCTTATAGGTAAGGGGCGAAAGCTTCCAAACTTGTCCGCCATATTCCACTTCCTTCTCACCAATCACTTTCGCGGTGATTTCTTTGTCGGCAATAAAGCTGATTTCTTCTCCGTCTTTGATATCTTTTTTGTAGAAACTAAATCTTGCGCCCTGTTCTCTTGCTTTTGAAACTTCGTCAAATTCCTTTTCCTTGTTTACATTTTTTGGATAAATGACCTTACCTTCGAATGACAGCAGGAGTTGTCGAACGAGATCATAATCGAGAGCAAATAATTCACTATCTCCAATTTGCTGCTTATTAAATATTTCATGGAGCAATCGTTCTTTCTCTTGATAGTCATCTATTTCGATTGCAAAAAATCGTTTTAAGCCAGATACATTGTAATAGCCATTCGCCTCCAAAAAACGCATTCGTTCTTGAAAATTGGCATTGCCAGTCCGACCTATTTTTATTAAGCCTGAAACGACTGTTGTCATTATGTAGATAATACCTTTCATGTTTTTATTTGATTAAATCATCAACACTAACACCAAGCGCGTCCGCAATCTTTCGGAGCGTCTCAATGCGGGGATCAGGTGTTGAGCCGGTTTCTATTTTTGCAATCGTATGCAAAGTAACGCCCGCCATTTTGGAGAGCTTATCTTGTGAGACACCTAGCTTGTCTCGGTATTTCTTTATGTTCTTGGCTATTGTTGGTAATTCCTTTGCCATACCAGTAAAACTTTACTATAATGAAATTAGCGTGGTATTATTATTGTATGAAAAATAATCTCTTCAGTCAATTTGTTACAGGGAGTTCCTCAACCTTTTCCGCGCAGGGAGGGAGGAGCAAGGAAAAGAATAATCCCGCCACAAAAATTCCGTCCGCTTAGAAAAAAATCCGGTGCGCGCAAAATAAGAAAAACAGAGAAGACTTTTTTGCTGACTGCCGAGCTTGGATTCGAACCAAGATACTCGCCTCCAAAGGGCGATGTCCTACCATTAGACGACTCGGCACTGGTATGACTTACTCTCAACTTACTTATCTTGCCCCGAGAGCTTAATAATCGCAAGCTCGAGGGGTAGTGCCGGAGCAGGTGAGGCATCAATGAGTGAGTATGCGGCAAGGAGCTCGCGCAGTATCATAGAGAGTCGTTTACCCCTCTCCCCCTTTCCCAGATTCTCCAAAAAAGCATATTCATCACTGGAGACCTCCTCTTTAATCCGTATCGCAAGATCTTTTGCAAAGATAATAAGCATCGCTTCGCGTACTGTGTGCATAGTAAGGCGTGTGAGTACCTTCATATCCACATTCTCTTCCTGTGCCATACTCACTGCGGTGAGAGCGCTATCTGTTATACCATCAACAAGAGAGCGAACGATACTGTGCACCAATTCTATTTTTGGCGCTCCCGTCACACGCGCCACTTCATCAACAGTTAACTTCGCATCCTTGCTAACTGTCATCACCTTTTGAAGCACACCAAGCGCATCACGGAAGGAGCCGTCCCCTAAGGTGGCAATAAGTTGTGCGGCATCTTTCTCCAGCACGCACTTCTCTTTCTTCGCCACGATAATGAGATGTTTAGTAAGTTCCTCTTGCGAAGGCCTCTTGAAGACAAAGGTCTGACAGCGAGAAATAATTGTCTCCGGCACACGAGAGAGTTCAGTCGTCGCAAGAATGAAGACCACATGCGAAGGCGGCTCTTCTAAGGTTTTTAGCAAGGCATTAAATGCCTCCTTAGTGAGCATATGCACCTCATCAATTAAGTACACTTTGTACAGACTTTCAAAAGGGAGTGTCGCAACCGCATCGCGTAATTCTCGCACATCGTCAATACCACGGTTTGACGCCGCATCAATTTCATACAAGTCAGTAGAGGTGCATCCGATTGCTGAAGCAAAGATGCGCGCTACAGAGGTTTTTCCTGTCCCCCGCGATCCAGAAAAAAGATAGGCATGCGCTATCGTTTTTGCTGCAACCGCTCCCTTAAGCACTTCCACAATGTGGGACTGGCCCAACACCTCACCCCACTCCGCCGGACGGTATTTGCGATACAGTACGCGCTCGTTCATCAGGAGCGATTATAACACGCTCTCTCACTATCTGCTCTACCTCATCTGCGGTCTCTGTTTTCATCAGCTTCTCACGCAATTCTGCCGCGCCAGCAAAGCCGCTCACATAGGCACCAAAGTGTTTGCGCATAATAGAGAAACTTTTATATGCTCCAAGTAATTCTTCAAACACTTTCGCATGTTCCACCATCACAGTAAGCCGCTCCTTTAAGTCCGGAACTCTGTTGGCAAACAGCCACGGGTTACCAAAGATACTTCTCCCCAGCATCACCCCGTCACACCCACATTCGCGTACTTTCTCCCGTGCATCTGCCACTGTTTTTACATCACCATTTCCAATAATACGCGTCCCGGTACCAGCAGCTGCCTCAACCGCGCATCGTACAGATTCCCAATCAGCGGGGACTTGAGACATCTCTTTCCTAGTGCGCGCATGGAGCGTAATTGCCACTGGTCTTGCTTTTAGGAGATGAGCTATCCACTCCTCCACAGTATTTTTGTTGTACCCGGTGCGTGTCTTCACTGAAACTGGTAGTTTATCTTTTACTCCCTGCCGTGCCGCTTCAATCAATTCTTGTGCAAGTGTCGGATTTTTTATGAGAATCGCACCCGCTCCCTGCTTCTCTATTGCGCGATCAGGGCAACCCATATTGATATCCACCCCGTCAAAACCGAGTTCTGCCACAAGTGCGGCGCTTTTCTCCATCGTCTCTGGCCGCGCGCCAAAGAGTTGCGCGACGATTGGTCTCTCGCCTTTATCAAATAAGAGATCAATAAACAATCTCTCTCGTCCGGACGATTGTAATCCATCGGCAGAAACAAATTCAGTCCAGAGCACATCCGGTTTGCCATAATTTGTGATAATACGACGAAAAGCCGCATCCGTAACATTTGCCATCGGCGCGAGACAGAAGAATGGCTGTGGAAGCGTATCCCAAAATCCTCTCTGCATAGAGAGAGCGTAACAGAGTCACCACTGATTGACAACCATACATACAAGTAGTATTGTTGAGCCTAGAAACCGCCCGCGCGGTACGATCTTCACAACAAAAGGAGTCTCTTATGAAGCCGTTACTTGTAGTCCTCACCGTACTTATGCTTTCGCTCCCCATCCTCTCTCAAGCACAGCAGTATTACAGCCAAGAGATGCCGTGTTACGCCTGTCCACCAGCACCATGCCCCACTGACCTTGAGATGCGAGTTGATACTATGGGCGCACGGATGGGCAATAGGTTTGCTCACGGAGTCCATATGGCGGTGACTTCTCCAAAGCACATCACTCGATCCTTCTTTAATGGAGACCCCGCGGTGGAGATACCGGTGCTCTCCAACATCGCTGGTGCTGTACTTGGTCCACTGCGGACAGTGCGAGATGCAACAGTTGGCGTGTTTGAGGTAGCAACCTTTCCCCTCATCTTCTTTGGAACAAATGAGCGGAATGGCGGTCCACTCTATCAGGATTGTTACTACTTACCTTCTCTCGCGTATCGAGCAGAGGATGAAGGTTTCTAGAAGTATTATTCACCACAATCCATATGGGATGCCTCTAAGGCAGAACCCTCATCACTATCTGCATTGCGGATAGTGATGAGGGTATTTTTATTGCTCGTCTGGCTGTGTAAACTTATTTAACTTCTCTCTCGTCTGAGGCCCCACTGATCCAGTCATACTGATACCGTGTACAGATTGAAAATCTTTTACCGCTCGCTTTACACAGTTCCCAAAAATGCCATTGATCGGGCAATCGGAGAGTGTCTTCCTTTTTGGTGGATAATAACCAATTGCGTGAAGTACTCCTTGCAAATGGAGCACATCAGCTGAATACTTTTCTCCTTTTGTAAGATTGCGGGTAAACTCATAGGGAGAGAGTGTTGTTTCTTCTGCAAGGAGAGCGCCACTCGCTTCAAAAAAATCAATGACACCAAGATATGTTTGATACGCCATTTCTCGTAAGATTTTTTCCCGTACCTCAGGAGTCTTAAATTGTGATTCATAAATATATCCATACTCAATGAGGAGTGAGACCTTCTCTCGTGAGCCGTTAGATCCAACAGCAATCAATTCCTGATCAGGAGTAATGCCGTCACTCTCTCCGGGCAAATTACTTATAGGGAATCGTTTAGAAAGGCGAGCCCGTATTGACTCCGCGAGTGAATGACTTGCACGACCATTTGGTAATTGTTCATCTGGCACATAGATAGAGAACCCAGAATAAGAACCAGCGTTACGGGCAAAGCGCCGTGAGTAATCATTGAAGTGCACATGGAGCACAATGTCTATGTCATACTCATTTGCAAAACGGTTTATACCATAGAGTATGCGCGAGACGCGTGTGTTTGCAGAGTTGTGATGCACAAGTATTCTCTTATCCAAGAGGCCACTCTGATAATAATACTGAGAGAGTGCGCGTAGAGACTTAATCCACGAGTCAATATCTTGTGATTCCTCGCGCATAAATGTTTGCAGCTCCTGACTGTATGCCCCTGTTTCAGTATCGCGCGTACTTGATGCGTGCATATGTGAATCATTTGTGAAGCGCTCTAAAAGGTACTTAGTCATCGCCAGATTTACATCAGTCTCACGGACCTTTCCAAATGCAGATCCGGGATCTGTATTATCATGCCCCGGCACAATGAGTATAGAAAGTTTCCCTGTGGCGTAACGATCGGTAAGATCCTGTGCTGTTACCGTCTCTGAGTATGCGCGCCTCACACCGGCAGAGAGTGTTGCTAATTGTGATGCCATATCAGTAATCCACCCGAGAGAAATTGGGAAAAGAAAAGAAAATGCCAGAAACACACGAGTGTTATTTCTTCTTTTGTGCATCAAGCTCTGGTTGATATGACGCATTGATAGTGAAGGGAAGTCGTTGTACATTCTTTACTCCTGTTGTATTTAGCGTTACAACGAGCCCTAGACCCTGCATCGTCTCGGGAGAGAAGCTTTGATCAAATACAAAATTGCCCAGACTGTATGCAATCACACCACCATTATAGCGCTCCAACTCCTGCACGACATGCGGATGGTGCCCTACCACAACACGCGCACCGTTTTCTATTGCACGGCGCGCAAGCGCCTTTTGCCGTGCATTAGAGAGCGGTTGATACTCATCACCAAAATGGAATGAGACAACGAGTGCATCAACTTGTTTTGCGGCATTGGCAATCAGTGTATCAAAATCCCCATCGGCCGCGCGGAGAATCCCTTCATTTTTTATCCCTACCTCTAACCAATCAGGTCCTACATCGGTAAATCCCAAGAAACCGATGCGCATCCCGTTGCGTTCAAGAACCTTCACCGCTGTTGCATCGGTGCGATCGTATCCTCCTCCAACACTAAGCATATCGTACTCGGCGATTTGAGAGATAGTGTCATAAAACGCCTCAGTTCCCCAATCACCAGCATGGTTATTTGCTACACTCAACACATCAAATCCTACTTTCTTGAGTGCCGGTATCAACTTTGGATCCATACGGAAGGAGTAGATACTACCGTGATTCGTCCCACGGAGAGATACCGGCCCCTCAAGATTAGCAAAGCTGATATCGTAATCACTGATAGCGCGCGAACGGGCAAACAACTGCTGGTAGTCCCCAGAGAAGTTTTTTTCTACAACTGAACGCACTCCACGGTCAGCCATAATGTCACCCACAAAGAGGAGACGAACCTGCGTACTTGAACTTCTTTGTGATGCGGCAATGGCGCCAAGAGAAGAGACCATCCGCTTTCCAACCATACTAAATAGAGACTTGCGCGTTTGCTCTCTTTTAGACTCTGGAGTGGATACGGATTGTACAGCAAGCCGCTTCCCATCAGGACTGAGACCAAAGTATATATTCTTGCTCACATATTGAACCAACTTCTCTGCATCTTTCTCACGATTTTCGCTTGCAAGCACAATGACTGCAATATTTCTTTTTTGAAATTCAGAGAGTGGGAGTGAGAAAAGTGAGATGAGTGTGCGTCCCGCGGCATCGGTGTAACCATTCTTCCCACCCAAATATCTTGGATTACCTTTAACAACAAAATAGTTATTGTTGTACCAAGTATGTGTCTTGGCACCGAGATTCTCTTTCTCAACTTTTTTCATCGCGGTCTTAGTAATATCCAGTACATACGATTTGTGCCGATACACATACTGCGCAAGAGTAAAGAGATCTTGTGCGGTTGAAGTGTTCTTTGGAGAGAGACCGCTAGGATCATCAAAATGAGTCATGTTTAATCCGATAGAGCGCGCTTTCTTATTCATCTGTGAGAGGAAACGATTTCTCCCGTAGTGCTCGGCAATTACCTCTGCTGCGTCATTGGACGATTCTAAAAGAAGTGGATACAGTAGAGTTCCCACGCTCACTAACTCCCCTTCTTTTAGTCCACCAAAGTCGCCATATGTGGCGGATGCTCGGCTAGACACTCGTGCAGTCTGATACTGGTTTACCACATCGAGTGAGGTAAGTGCGGTAATTAGTTTAGTGAGTGATGCAATGGGATATTCTCTACCACTATTGTGCTCAAGGAGTATGTCGCCAGAATCAAGATCTGCAACTAAGTATGCATCAGCGGAGATCTGTGGTACGGCACTGAGATTAGCGACATAATAAAAGCTCTCGTCGGTAGAAGAAGCACTCGATGAATCTTTTCCAACCACAATAATGGGAGTGCCCACATCAGCAAAGAGGAACACCTTTCTTGCGTCTTCAGTACTCAGACGAATGCATCCTCCCGAATAGCCCTTGGGGACCGGAGCCCCTCCAGGGTAGTATGGCCATCCATGAATGAAGAAATTACCAAAAAACTGCATTGAATACGGCATCCACACAGAGCCAATTGATGAGAAATGATTTTCCTCCTTTGTCTCTACTTTATACTCTCCTGGAGGCGTCTCCCACGGAGTACCAATACGCCCTTTAGATGCAACAGGGACTTTTTCAGTCACAACACCATCAATGTATAGGGAGAGGGTCATAGCATCTAAGTCAACATAGAGCGCTTTTCCTTTTTGTGGAATTGCGGTCGGCTCTGAAGATAATGAACCTAGTGTGAGTTTAGAGTATACGGGGGTGGAGACTGAAGTGCTGGTGGAGACCTTATTTACCTGTGCAGAAAGTCGGGGTGGAGAATTGAGCAGTGCGAGGCGCCCCCCGTACACCAACCCTGCGGCGATAGAGAGTCCTACGCCAACGGCACATAGTACAGCGAGTACGGTCATAATCGTGTATCTTGGAGGAAAAGCTCTCATTGCTCTGTAGTATAACGCATTATTCTTTCAATTTGTAGAACGCTTTTTCAGGAACACGGACATCTAAGTACTCAATACCCTTCTCCAAGCGAGTGCCTGAAGCAAGGACTTCGCTTGAGAGCGCAGCAATAACGGAGTTTCGCGTCTGATCAAAAGGAATGCGCGGATTAACAAAGATCGCCATACCATCCTCCGTATAGAGTGTGTAGCGCAAATCTTTATTAATAAGTACGCGTGAGATAGGGAGCGGAAATGTTTTGACAAAGTTGTATAACGCACCAAATGTACCACTTTCGGCGATGAATGATTCTATGCGCGGACCACGATCAGCAGTATTGAAGATGAGATACGCGCCACTGTGTGCGTAGGGAGCGAGGCTGAAAGTAAATCCATCTCTATCTACAAAAAAGCACTGTGGGGTACTACTCCCTATCTTTTGTTCACCACACCAGAGAGCTATCGGCGCTCGCTCACTTACCTGCACCACTAAAGTACCACGATGTGTATTAAGTGATACCCGTTCAATACGCGGAGAAACAGCCGCTACTACCTCACGCACACGACGGCGTGGGAAGAATAGTATATTTCTGTGAGGGATGATATAGAAGTATGATCCACGCAAAGTTTCTCTCACCACACGAGAAATTCTTTCTGCTGAGACAGTGCGGGCTCCATCAACGCTCACCCGCGTAAGAAGAAGGGATGAAAGATTCAATATCACCAAGACTCCGACGATAAGGAGCACAAAGAATCCGAAGGTAAGAATAATTTTGACTGCGCGTACACGACGCTTAAACTCTGCCGATCGTTTAAGAAGTACTTCTTTTCTGTTCATTTACGGGATGAGGGTCTCCTTCCCAAAATAAGGGACAAGCGCCTTAGGCACTGCAATACTCCCATCTTCACGCTGATGATTTTCTAGCAGTGAGATGAGCAGCCGTGGGGTTGCAAAGGCAGTGCCATTAAGTGAATGAGCAAAGCGGCGCTTTCCCTCCGCATCCTTGTATTTAATATTGAATCGGCGTGTTTGAAAATCGTGGAAGTATGAAATAGAGTGCGTCTCACGATAGCGGTTCTCTGAAGGGATCCATGCTTCTATATCATATTTTTTTACCTGACCAAGTCCGAGATCTCCACCGCAATTAATGACTGTGTGATGTGGAATCTCAAGTGCGCGCATCAGTTCTTCCGCATTCTCACGGATCTCTTCATGATGCTTGACACTCTCATCATGCGTACCTTCACAGAGTACCACCATCTCCACTTTATAGAACTCATGGAGTCGCATAATACCACGCGTATCTTTACCATGACTCCCCGCCTCGCGGCGATAACAAGGGGAGAAAGAAACGAATTTTTTCGGTAACTCCTGTACTTCCATCGTCTCATCCATAAGGTACCCCATCGTGGGGACCTCGGCAGTACCAGAGAGATATTCGCCATCTTGTGTCTTGTAGAGATCCTCCTCACCCTGTGGGAGGTAGCCGGTACCAAAGAGAGGTTCCTTACGCACCAGTGCGGGAGTGAACATAGGCTCATAACCCTTCTTCACCAACAAATCAATGGCGAGACGCCAAATAGACAGAGAGAGGAGTACGCCGTCTCCTTTTAAAAAATACCCGCGGAAACCGGAGACCTTCGCACCGCGCTCAAGATCAAGGATGTGCAGGTCCTCCATAAGATCAATGTGATTCTTGGGTGTAAATGAAAATTGTGGAAGCTCACCCCACATTGAGTACTCAACATTAGCGGAGTCATCGTCACCATCGGGAACACTCATATCGGGAACATTGGGAACATGGAGCATCGCAGCGCGCCATTCGTCCATTATTTTCTTAAGTTTTTCTTCACCATCTGCGAGTGACTCTTTGACAGTGCGCATATCGGAAAGTAATTTCTCTCGATCACTCTCACTTGCTTTAGAAATGGCGCCATTGGCCGCATTCTGTGTGGCGCGAACACGCTCAACTTCACCAAGAAGCCTGACCCGCTCATCATCTAAAGCAATGAGTTGTTCCACATCAAAGGGGATGCGTTTCTTCTTAGCAGCCTCAACGATGAGCTCCTTATTATCTCGAATGAACTTAATATCCAACATAGCCCTATAGTAGCGCGAGTTTGTTACACTGTATAGATGGCTTGGGAGTTTGTACATCTGACACCAGAAAAATTTCCGGAATTACTGCGAGAGATCCCGGATGCGCCAAAAGAGTTATGGATTGAAGGTAAGCTACCTTCCTCTGAACTAAAATATCTTGCGGTAGTCGGCTCGCGTAAGTTGAGTGGTTACGGGAGAGAGGCTTGTGAATATCTAGTGCAGGGTCTTGTAGGGTACCCGATTGCCATTGTGTCCGGTCTCGCCATCGGCATTGACACGGTTGCGCATCAATCAGCACTCTCCGCCGGACTCACCACTGTTGCCGTCCCCGGTTCAGGACTAGATCGATCAGTACTCCATCCACCATCAAACATTCACCTTGCAGATAGCATCGTTGATGCAGGAGGTACACTTGTCTCAGAGCTCCCTCCACTGGCACCGGCAGGACTCCACACCTTTCCGCGCCGCAACCGTATTATGGCGGGGCTCGCGCACGCCGTTCTCATTATAGAGGCAGGCGAGCACTCAGGAACACTCATCACCGCACGGCTTGCTCTTGACTACAATCGTGAAGTGCTTGTTGTTCCTGGCTCTATCTTTACCCCCAACTCCAAGGGAACTAATACACTTCTTCACCAGGGAGCAAGCGCGGTTAGCGAGAGTAAGGATATTCTCTCAGCACTTGGCATATGCTCTTATGTAGACGAGACACGGACGCTCAATTTAGATCTTTTTAATCCAGTGGAACGAAGCATTATTGAGCTACTCGCGCAAGAGCCCGCTCCACGCGATAGTATAGTCCGCAGACTCTCGCTTCCTGTTAGTGAAGCAAACACCCTCATCGCATCATTAGAGCTCCGCGGTGTTATTATAGAGCGATTGGGAGAATTTTATCTGGCATAATTACTTACACACAGTTTGCGCACATTCGTAAAGCGTGCTACTACTGGAAGCAATGAATCTACTTATTGTTGAATCGCCGGCAAAAGCGAAGACGATTTCAAAGTACCTCGGTGATGACTATGAGGTTATTGCGAGTGTCGGTCATATCCGCGATCTGCCAAAAAATAATAAAAAGGCTCTAGACATAAATCACGGCTTCACACCACACTATGAAGTGGTGAAGGGTAAGGAGCGCATCGTAGATGAGATTACCCGCCGAGCAAAGCGCGCAGAACAAGTACTCCTCGCAACCGACCCAGATCGTGAAGGAGAAGCAATCGCATGGCATGTAAAAGAGGCGTGCAAGCTGGAACATCCAAAGCGTGTTGTCTTTCATGAAATTACCAAGGAGGCGGTAAAGAAAGCGTTGGAGTACCCGCGTGCTATTGATGAGAACTTGAAGGAGGCGCAAGAAGCACGGCGTGTTTTAGATCGGCTCGTGGGCTATGATCTCTCGGGACTCATCTGGAAGAAGCTCCGCTACGGACTCTCGGCGGGCCGTGTACAGTCGCCGGCATTGCGTATCTTAGTAGAGCGCGAGCGTGAGATACGCGCTTTTGTACCAGAAGCGTACTTTGTCATTACCGCGCTCCTCACTCCACAGGAGGGAAAAGGGATTACTTTCACCTGCGTAGAAGAACCACGAGATGAGAAAGTAGCAGAAAAGATTGTAGAAGCTGGTCGGAGATATCCGTGGCGTGTCACCGATATTACACAGACGGAAGTATCGCGCGCGCCTAAGGCTCCCTTCACCACCTCTACGCTCCAGCAAGCGGCATCCTCACGCCTTAACTTCTCCCCCGCCAACACCATGCGCATTGCACAGAAGCTCTATGAGGCAGGACTCATCACCTATATGCGCACAGACTCTACTGCGCTTTCGGAACAGGCACTTCCATCTATAGCACGCGTGATTGAAAAAGAATTTGGTGCGACGCTCGTCTCAACACGGCAATTTAAGACAAAGAGTAAGAATGCGCAGGAGGCGCACGAGGCCATCCGTCCCACTGATATAGGAATAAAAAGCGCGGGACACAGCGTGGATGGAAAGAAATTGTATCAGCTCATCTGGCAGAGAACCATTGCGAGTCAGATGGCAGACGCAAAGCTCCTTCGTACAAAAATCACTGCACTACCAGAAGGAGCACAGGTTCCTGACTTTACCGCAAACGGAAATGTGATTGTCTCTCCAGGGTGGCTCCTCGCTGATCCGGGCGCACGAGGAGAAGAAGTGGAGGTCCCCCGTCTTACCAAGGGTGACTCATTAAGGCTCTATTCCATAGAAAAAGAAGGTAAAGAGACCGAACCACCACATCGTTACTCCGAAGCAGGATTGGTAAAGGAATTAGAAAAGCGAGACATCGGCAGACCATCTACCTATGCAAGTATCATCAAAACCTTGAATGACCGCGAATATGTAAGCAAGGAGGGACGCTCATTGAAGCCAACAGATTTGGGTGAAGTAGTGAGTTCATTTCTTGAAGAGCATTTTATGGAGTACATAAGTGATACATTCACCGCAGAGATGGAGGATGAGTTGGATGATATCGCTTTGGGTAAGCGTAGTTACGAGAAGACACTTACCGACTTCTACACACCCTTTCATAAAGATGTGCTTACTAAGAAAGATGTGCCAAAGATCAACGATCTCGGTGATGCTCCCAAGGAATTCCGTTGTCCCGTCTGTGGTAGTGATATGAGTATCAAACTGGGAAGGAGTGGCAAGTTCTACAGCTGTAAGAAATTCCCAGCGTGTAATGGTGCTCTCACCTTAGAAGGGAGAGAGATAGAGGGACCTAAGGAGACTGGAGAAAGATGCCCCGAGTGTGAGGACGGCAGATTGATTGAGCGAGATGGACGCTATGGCAAGTTTATTACCTGCTCAAACTACCCGAAGTGTAAGTTTAAAAAACAAGATGAAGAAGCATCCAAAGCAAATGATACAGGAGTTCACTGTACCCTCTGTAAGGACGGAACGATGATAGAAAAGCGCGGACGCTATGGAGTTTTTTACGGATGCTCCAACTACCCGAAGTGTAAGCATATTGTAAAAAGTAGACCGACGGGAAATATCTGCCCCATATGTGAATCACTAATGATGGAGGGAACAAAAACCATACCCGAGCGTTGTTCAAATAAATTATGCCCCAACCATAACCCACATAAGATAACGAAGAGAGATAGCAAGACCTAATACGCCTATGGAATTACACAATATCTTACAATCGCTCGGGTCACTCTCCCCATCTGACCACGAGCTTATTTCCCACGCTTACGAGTTTGCAAAAGAGACACACAAGGGACAACTGCGTTTCTCTGGTGAGCCCTACATCATTCACCCACTTGCAGTTGCAGAGATCCTCGCCGAGCAAGACGCGGATGCAAAAACGATTGCCGCGGGTCTCTTACATGATTGCCTTGATGACTACCCAGAAAAACGCGAGCAATTAAAAAGAGAATTTGGCCCAGAGATATTCCTTCTCGTTGATGGGGTAACCAAGTTAGGACACCTGAAATACAAGGGGTTGGAACGACATGCGGAAAGTCTGCGTAAGCTCTTTATTGCAATGGCAAAAGATATTCGTGTAATGCTCATTCGCCTCGCAGACCGGCTTCACAATGTACGCACGCTCGCTTTCGTACCCGAGGAAAAACGCGAGCGCATTGCACTTGAGACCATTGATATTTACGCGCCACTCGCTAATCGTCTCGGGATGGGACAATTGAAGGAGGCCTTGGAGGATGGAGCATTCCCTTTTGTCTACCCTGAAGAATATACGCTCGTCAAAAACCTCCTCAAACAGAAAAAACATGAGACGGAGCTTCGCTTGCAAAAGATGTATCGTTCACTCACGCGTAATCTCGCTAATGCCGGTGTACAAGATTATAAGATTGATTATCGTGTAAAAGGACTCTACAGCCTCTACAAGAAATTACGACGACACGGTATGGATATTGAAAAGGTATATGACATTATCGCACTTCGCGTAATTGTGTCCTCTATCTCTGACTGTTATCAGGTGCTCGGTATTATCCACGCGCAGTGGAAGCCAGCCCCAGAACGAATCAAGGATTACATTGCCACGCCAAAGCCCAACGGCTACCAGAGTATTCACACAAGTGTCTTTTCTGGTGATGGGGCGGTGGCGGAGATCCAGATCCGCACCTTTGCGATGCACCATGAGGCGGAGTACGGTGTCGCCTCACATGTAGGTTATGAAGAGATGGGGAAAAATAAACGACCGTGGAAGATCTCACAGAAGCTCAGCTGGATACAAGAGTTGCTACGACTCCAACGGGAGTATCACGAGAACGAGGAATTTCTGGAGAATTTGAAGATGGACTTCTTTCAAGATCGCATCTTTGTGTTCACTCCCAAAGGTGATGTAGTAGAACTCCCCGAGGGAGCCTCTGCCCTAGACTTTGCCTACTCTATACATTCAGACATCGGAGACCACGCGAGCGCGGCAACTGTCTCTGGGAAGTATGTCTCATTGGATCACAAGCTCAAGAGCGGCGACATCGTGCACATAGAAACAAAAAAGACGAGTCGTCCATCGCATAAGTGGTTAGACTATGTGAAGACAAGCATGGCACGGAAAAACATTCGCATCAGTCTCTCGCAAAAGACAACGCAAAAGAAAGAGAGTAATGCGTAAGAATTACAGAGAAAAATTACTCACTGCGTAGAGATCATCATTCTCGTCCTCATCAATTGTCTGTGCATCGGAATTCTCTTCCACCATAAGTGCTGGCCCCTCGGTAACAGCCCCGATTGCCGCACTACTATTCTCTGACATAAATTGTTCAAGGAGTGTTTTGAGATCATCATCGGAGAAAAAGTCTATTGTGATTTTACCGCCCTTCTCGCCGCGCTTCTCAATGTGTACGCGGGTACCGAGCTTCTCCATCAGTTCCCCCTCAATTTCTAATATGCGAGGGTCAACGAGGTATTCCTTATTGCGCACACGCTCCTGCGCCATGCGTCGCGAAAGTGCCTCTGCTTCACGGACGGTAAGCTGTTTGAATAGAATCTCTTTAAAGAGGGTGAGTTGCTCCTCAGGCTTCTCGGTAAGCATAAGGATGGGACGAGTGTGTCCCTCGGTAATTTTACCTTCGCGCAAGGCGTCAATCACATCTTGCGGGAGCGAGAGGATGCGGATAGTATTGGAGACATACTCGCGGCTCTTGCCCACCTTCTTAGCAATCTCGGTATGTTTGAAGCCGAACTCATTGGCGAGACGGTGGAAGGCGAGTGCGCGGTCAATAGAATTTAAATCTTCTCGTTGAAGATTTTCAATGATAGCAAGCTCCAACTTTTCCTTCTCTGTATCAGATCCAATGCGAATGATGGCTGGCACTTGAGAGACTCCCGCAAGTCTGGAGGCGCGTAAGCGTCGCTCACCCGAGATGAGCTCGTAAGTTACGGTAATGCCGCCATCGTCGCGGATGTCCTCACGACGAGTTACGACGAGTGGCTGGAGGACACCGTATTGGCGAATAGATTCTGAGAGCTCCTTGAGCCTTGCCTCATCAAACTCGTGGCGGGGCTGATAGGGGTTCGGATCAATCTTATCAACCTCAATCCAGAATATAGAATTGTTGTAGATGTTGGTCATACAAAGATTATACCATGTGCCGCGGGAGAGACTTGAACTCTCACGACCTTGCGATCAATAGATTTTGAGTCTATCGCGTCTACCATTCCGCCACCGCGGCAATGAGAAAAAAGTACCACATTCCTAGGCAATCTGCTAGGGTGATGGAAGTGAGACTTCGAACAGATGGGAGTCTCACTTCCATTATGAAAAAAGCTTTTGTAATCGTAGGGCCAACGGCAAGTGGTAAGAGTGCATTTGCGATACGACTCGCGAAAAAAGTAAGGGGTGAGGTTATTTCTGCCGACTCTCGGCAGGTATATCGTTGTATGGATATCGGCACCGGCAAGGTGACAAAAAAGGAGATGGCCAACATTCCCCATCACATCATCTCTGTTGCAGACCCCAAGAGGCAATATTCAGTAATACAGTATCAAAGAGACGCTCGCGAGGCACTCTTTGATATACTTGCGCGTGGCACAACACCTATCATCTGTGGCGGTACCGGATACTACATTGACATACTCGTAGATGGTACCGTACTCCCTCCAGTGCCACCGAACAGCGCCTTACGAAAAAGATTAGAGGTAATGAGTACAGATGAATTATTTACCCTCCTCAAAAAGCGCGACCCGTCACGCGCACAAACAATTGATGCAAAAAATCCTCGCCGGCTTATCCGTGCGCTTGAGATTGTGGAAGCATTAGGAAAAGTACCCGTACAAGAGAACACTCCACTACCCACAATTCATTTTAAATGGATAGGGATTGACCTCCCTGATGAGAAGTTGAAGGAAAGAATTCATCAGAGACTCCTCTCTCGTATGCGTGGCGGGATGCTCGCTGAAGTGAAGCGCTTACACACACACGGTCTCTCGTGGAAACGATTGGAGAATTTTGGTCTTGAATATCGGTGGCTTGCGCGCTACCTACAGAACAAAATCACCAGAGAAGAAATGCTCACCAAATTAGAGATGGACATTTGGCATTACGCCAAGCGCCAACGCACATGGTTTAAACGAAATAAAAAGATTAAGTGGCAATAGTTACGGGCCCACGAGGAGTCGAACCTCGAACTACGGTTTTGGAGACCGCTGTTTTACCATTGAAACTATAGGCCCAACAAATAACAAACTGCTTGATCTTTGATCGGCGTCGGAGTCCGCTTGTGGGTAAAGCCAAAAAAATCAAGTTATCTGTGATTATACTATTTTTTCGTCTCTTTGTGCACGGTAGAAGCCTTGCACCACTTACAGTACTTTTTGAGCTCTATTTTACGCTCTACCTTTTTACGGTTTTTGCTACTCCAGTAGTTAATCCGCTTACACTTCCCGCAGGCGAGCTTGATGAGATTATCCTGTGACATACGGGAGAAACTATACCAGTCCTAATATACTTTTGCAAGAAACTCTACGAACCCCTACGTTTTTCCAATTCTCTTGCCGCTTTATATGTTTTAAACAATGATACCCCTAAATCTAACAAGATTTCTGTTCCTGACTTCTGTTTATCGTCTTCAATAATCTGCTTTGTTACAGAAGTGAGGAAACTGAACTTCATTTCTTTTTTTAATTCATCTTCCGTAAGATTCTCCAAACGCTTACCATATACCATAAGCCTGCCCAGCCATTCACTCACAGCTTTCTCTTGATCTTTTAAATCCTCAAGACGCACTCCTTGCTTTTCCAGATTTCGGAAAAAATAAGACTGTTTCTGTTTTTCTTCTTGAGACAAAGAGAGGTACTCTTCATATTTTTTATACGCCCAATCAAATGTGTCGGTGACAACATCGTCTTTCTCTCTCACTTCATTTTCATTCTGCGATTCTTCACCTCCCAGTCCCCAATGTTCTTCCTGTGGCTCAGCGGTCACTTCGCTCAGTTTCGGCGTGGTGTCTATTTCTTTTTCTTCTTCTTTTTCTTTTTCCTCCGGCGCTTCCGGCGATAGATAACCCTCGGCCTTTAAGAGCGACTCCTTCGCCAATGCATCCAAAGCATCCGCAATATATTCCTTTCTTCCACCCTTATTCAGATTCAGTCTGGCCTCATTCGCCACAAAGAAACGATATGATTCAAGATCAAAATTCTTAAAGAAACGATGGAGTTTCATTATTTTATTTGAATCTCTTGATGCCATGAGGTCTGAGAAAACAAAGCCAATCTGGCTCGCAGTTATATTGAGTACAGATTTTACCTGCTCTTTTATCAGACCAAACCTGCTTTTTCTCTCTTCATATCCTTGTACAATCTTTTCTATATCATATTTTTCTCCAGCAATTCTTGCATTTTCCGCGCCAAAAGTTTTAATATCGGCAGGACTACATCCAAACACTTTCCATGCACTAAATTGAGCAGTTTCTTCTACAAGGTTATCTTCCGGCTTTTCAAGATAATGTCTATATGCTTCGGCCTGTTCATAAGCAAGATTTTCCAAAGAAGCCATCAGGTGAGCTCTCTCCGGATCATTAATTCTCTCCACGCCTAATCCTTTTTGTTCTATCTCTTGTTTTGGCTGCTCAAATGAAGGTTTTTCCATCATATAATGTTAAAACAATTTTCTATAAAAATAAATATCTCGATGCCCCCGACAGGAATTGAACCTGTATTACGAGCTTCGGAGGCCCGTGTTCTATCCGTTAAACTACGGGGACTACTCTGTTCACGCCGTGCTTATCGTGGTGCGTAGGGAGGGATTCGAACCCCCGTAGCCCAAAGGGCGACAGATTTACAGTCTGTTGCGATTGACCGCTCCGCCACCTACGCAAAAGAGACACTCGCGGGAAGTATATCATACCCGCACAGAGTTACGCCATTGCCCTCTCGGTATGCTTTTCGGTTGACTTGCGGCTTCGTATCTTCCCCGAGCGCAGAAGTTCCACCTTTGGCTCTCCGTTCACTATTGTAACTGATACGGCGCCACCACCACGCACTTTCTGTGTAATGATGAACTCCGCTACCGGATTGAGTACTTTATCTTGGATGAGACGCTTTAAAGGCCGCGCGCCGTAGTGCGGATCAAAACCTTTTTCACCAAGATAGTCTAAGGCCGCCTCGCTCACCTCAAGTTCAATATCTTTTGTCTTGAGTCGTGCAGAGACAATAGCAATTTGATTACCCACAATCTCCTTGAGCACTTCTTTACTCAAGATATTAAAGAAGATGATGTCATCTACACGGTTTAAGAATTCGGGCTTAAAGCGTTCTTTCAAGCTTTCCAAAATTCGTTCTTTCACCATCGCATTATCACGCACTATTCCTCCCTCACTAAACCCGAGTGTCCCCTGACGGTTCAAGGCATCACTTCCGATGTTAGAGGTCATAATGATCACTGTGTTCTTGAAATTCACCACACGACCCTTAGAGTCCGTGAGGCGTCCATCATCTAGAACCTGAAGAAGAATGTTAAAGACTTCGGGGTGCGCCTTCTCAATCTCGTCAAAAAGTACCACTGAATACGGACGATGCCGCACCATCTCTGTAAGCGCTCCACCCTCATCATAGCCAACATAGCCGGGTGGCGAGCCGATCATCTTTGAGATGGCATGTTTTTCCATATACTCGCTCATATCCACGCGGATAAGCGATTTCTCATCATTGAACATAAATTCAGCGAGTGCCTTCGCAAGTTCAGTCTTCCCCACTCCTGTTGGTCCCAAGAAGATGAAGGACCCAATCGGCCGCTTGGGGTCAGACATACCCGCGCGAGAACGCTTTACTGCATCTGAGATCTTCTTAATTGCTTCGCGCTGCCCGAGAACCCGCTTACCCAAATCTTCTTCCATACGCCCCAGCTTCTCTGCCTCCTCCTCTAACATTCGACGCACCGGTATTCCCGTCCACCGTGCCACCACCGAGGCAATATCCTCACCCGTCACATCCTCTTTAGTAATTTTTCGGAAACTCTGTAATTTTTTCAACCGTGACTCTTTTGCCTTTAGCTCTTTGGTAAGCTCTGGGATGCGTCCGTAGCGAATCTCCGCCGCCTTTGAGAGATCGGCATTCATCTCTGCGCGTTCAGCTTCTACGCGCGCGGTCTCCAGCTTTTCTTTGATATCGCGGATACTACCAATTGCCTCTTTCTCATTCTCCCATCGTAGCTCTAATTCCCCTGTCTTTTCGCGCAGGTTTGCAATTTCTTTTTCAATCTCTTTTATGCGCACTTTGCCTTTCGTATCCGTGTGTGCCTGCCTCGCCGAGTCAAGACGAGTATTAACTTCTTCTTTGAGTGCCTCTTGCTCAACCTGTAAGCGCATAATATCACGCTGTGCCTTTTCCAAGGCCTCTGGCTTATTCTCTAATTCTAAACGAAGTGCCGACGCGGCTTCATCAATAAGATCAACCGCCTTGTCGGGCAAAAAGCGATCTGAAATGTAGCGTGATGATAGTGTCACCGCCGCAACAATCGCCTCGTCGGTAATGCGAATACCGTGATGTAGCTCATACTTCTCTTTGAGTCCACGCAGAATAGTGATCGCATCATCTGTGGATGGCTCTTCAATATGTACCGGCTGAAAGCGTCTCGTGAGTGCCTGATCTTTTTCTATATGCTTCTGATACTCCTTTAAGGTAGTCGCTCCCACTGCGCGCAGTTCTCCGCGTGCAAGCGCAGGCTTGAGCATGTTTGAGGCATCCAAAGCGCCTTCTGCTGCGCCGGCGCCCACAATAGTATGGATCTCATCAATGAAGAGAATAATTTTATTTCCCGCGCGCTCAATCTCTTTCAAAATATTTTTAAGCCGCTCCTCAAACTCTCCACGATACTTAGTGCCTGCCATAAGGAGACCCAGATCAAGAGAGACAATCTCTTTATCCTTCAATGACTCTGAAACATCGTTGTGCGCAATACGGAGTGCAAGTCCTTCAACGATAGCGGTCTTCCCCGTCCCCGCCTCTCCAATCAAGATAGGATTATTTTTTGTACGACGAGAGAGGATCTGCATAATGCGCTTAATCTCCTCATCGCGACCAATCACCGGATCAAGCTTATCTGCGCGAGCAAGTTCGGTAAGGTTTTTTGTATACTTCTCTAAGTTGCGGAGCTTTTTGCCTCCCTGTGCCTCCTCCATGCCGCCATTTTTCAGTTCTTCCAATATACGCATAAGTGCTTCGCGTCCCACACGGAAACGGGTCAAAATCTCTTTTGCCTGACTGGGGACATCAAGGAGTGCAAGGAGGATGTGCTCGGTAGATACAAACTCATCATGCATTCCAGACGCAAGCTTACCCGACTGATCAAACACATGCACCAGCTCTTGTGTTAAGTATATCTGGTAGGAGGGAGAGAGCACTGGGGAGCCCTCTGGCGCCTCAATGGAGTCCAGCACATAGTCAGTGAGGAGCATGGTGTCAACATCTAATTTATCTAAGATGGTTAGAACAACACTCTCTTCTTGCAACAAGAGTGAAGCCAAAAGATGTGCCGGATTTACTTGGTTTTGACCGCGCTCTATGGCGAGCTCGTGCGAGCGACGGATTGCCTCTCGCGCTTTAGTGGTGAAATTATTGAACGGTGGCATAAGTTGTGTACTTCGCTCTTAAATGGATATTAAATTGTACAACCGTTACTTGATCGAGTCAAGTAGTTTTTTAATAGAAAAAGAACTAATAGCAACACGCTCATCGGCATTAATTCCAATCAGATCTCCGCGGATATCAATAAGTGGGCCTCCGATAGACTGTGCTCCAATGGCCTGCGAGTCAATCTTTTGTAGTGTACTCGTTGCACCATTCACGCTAGTGATAATGCCCACTGAAAGTACTTTGTCATCAGCCGCGGTCGTTCCGAGTGCAATTGAGGTCTGACCAGGTGTAATGCCAGAATCGGCAAAACTAATTGATGAAAGCTTTTTGTCGGCGTCCTTTGTCCCTGCGGGGAAGAGTGGTGTATAGAGTGCAATGCCTGTCTCAGCGTCCACACTTACAAGCTTAAGGCTCACCTTCTCTTTCTCATTCACATGAATCTCATAGCTGTCATCCTTTGCCGCTTCACCCATTGTTGCAATATAGGTTCCATCTACTATTGCAAATCCAACTTTTGTTGAGGTACTCTTTGTACTGTAAATGGTCAAGACTGCAGGACTTGCTTTTTTAACCGCTTCAACAACTAGATCGTCAACATTGATGACGGTAGATACCTCTTTTACTACGGTCTTTGTCTCTCCTGGGATCACCTTTTCTACTGTGCGTTCCACCACACGATTAATGGTCTGCGAGACCGTCGTCGGTGCCTCTTGCATCAGAGACACGGTAACAATACCCGTTGCAATGGAAGTTACAAAACTCACCAAGATGGTAAGCAATACTATTTGACTGTGATTGAGATCGTCCATCATATAGCACCGGTAAATCGTCTATTAACTTCACTCCACTGTATCACATTTTTAAACGCGGTGACATAGTCTGCACGGCGATTTTGGTAGAGCAGATAATATGCATGTTCCCACACATCAAGAGTAAGAATTGGTGTCTTACCTTGGGAGAGCGGTGTATCTTGATTGGCCGTAGACATAATAGATAGTGTCTCTCCATCTTTGACGAGCCACACCCATCCGCTCCCAAAGAGTCCCAGCGAGATATCTTTCCAGCGTTCCCAAAATGCATCCACACTACCAAAAGAGTTAGTGAGTGCTGCAGAGAGTGCTGCGTCCGGTGCTCCAGACGATTTTGCAGGACCAATGAGCGTCCAAAATAAAGAATGATTACTGTACCCACCACCGTGGTTCTGAATGACGGTTCTGACAGCCTCTGGGACCAGCGTAATATCACGGAGTAACTTTTCCAGCGGTACCTCGGCAATCTCAGGATACTCTGCGAGTGCGGCGTTTAATTTATCAAGATAGGTCTGATGATGTTTCGTGTGATGCAATTCCATCGTGCGCGCATCTATAAATGGCTCAAGCGCGTCGTACGCGTAACTTAACGGTGGAAGGTTGTACATGTGTGTAGTATATCAGAAACTGCATCAAGCACTGTAACAATATGGTCTCGCGTTACAAAACGAGGGAGAGAAAAACGGACAGCACCCTCCACACGCCATGGCTCATTGGAGAGTGCACGGATAATGTGCGAGCTTCCACGAGTGCGCGACGAGCATGCGCTCCCCGTCGCCGCGGCAATGCCGCGACGGTCAAGCTCCAGTACCATACGCTCCCCGCTCATTTGTTTGAAAGAGACATTCACTATTTGCGGAAGACAGTTATGACGAGGACTATTAAGTACTGTGCCAGAAAGAGAGAGAAGCCCTTCGCACAATTCAGTGCGCAGAAGTGAGAGCCGCTCTGCTTCTTCTTTTCTAGATGAAGTAGCAAGACTGAATGCTTCAGCAAGCCCAATGCAATGTGCCACATCTTGAGTGCCAGAGCGCAACCCGTATTCCTGTCCACCACCGTAGTGAAGTGGAGAACAATTTGTCCCCTCACGCACATAAAGAAAGCCTGTGCCACGCGGCCCATAAATCTTTGCGCCACTTACCGTCATAAGATCAACTCCGAGTGTCTCTACCATGGTAGAGAGCGTACGCGGTGCTTGACAGGCATCACTATGTAAGTACGGGTATACACGCGCATGCGCTCGGCTATACTCACGCACAATCCTAGAGATTTCTCGGATTGATTGTATAGTCCCAATCTCATTATGTGCGAGATGAATTGTGATTAAAAAAGTATCGGGGGTAAGTGTATCCGCAAGATCTCGGGGGTTAATGCGTCCATCAGTATCAACCGGTAGTTCTACAATCGTGCAGCCCCTCCTCTCTAATTCACGAAGTGCTTCACGGATTGACGAGTGCTCAATTGTACTGGTAATGATAGTTCCACGAGGATTCCCCATCCCGTACGCACTACCAAAAAGCGCAAGATTGTTCCCCTCTGTACCACCAGAAGTAAAAATAATCTCGTGTGACTTTGCGCCAATATCTTGTGCAATACGGCTCCTCGCCCGCTCTAGGGCGCTGTGCGCCTCCTCGCCCGCACGGTGTAGACTTCCCGGGTTTGCATAGTATTCTTGTTCTGCAGTGTGCATTACGGCGGAGACGGAGGCGTCTACTGGCGTTGCCGCCGCACTGTCAAAGTCAATTCTCTCCATAGAGGCATTGTAAACGCGACCACATCTTTTGCAAAATGGCCATAAACGGGTATACTCTGATGTGTATGGACGAACAGACGATCGTGTACGCACTCATCGGCATTATTGCCGTGCTCTGTGTATGGATTATCTGGCTTGAAATACGCCTTGGGAGACTCTTTAGAGGTAAGCGGGCAGAGAGCCTAGAACATGTACTCATTGATATGGGCAAGTTTATGGACGAGCTGGACGCAGCACACAGAAAGATTGAGACACGGATGGAAGAGATGAATGGACGAGTGAAGCGGAGCATCCAAGGAGTTGAGACTGTGCGCTTTAATCCATTCTCCGACGCGGGAGGGAATCAAAGCTTTGCGACTGCACTTCTGAATGAGCATGGAGATGGGGTGGTTATCTCTTCTCTCTACTCACGAGATAATGTGAGTGTGTACTCAAAACCAGTCAAAGGCTATCAGAGCGAGTTCCAGCTCACAAAAGAAGAGCGAGACGCGATTGAACATGCACACGCGTAAGCTATGTACACACAATGGCACAAAAATCTACACAACAAAAAACGATTCGGGGCCCCATCGTGGCAGTCATGGGACATATTGACCATGGGAAATCAACGCTCCTAGATTACATACGAAATACAAATGTTACGGAGACTGAAGCTGGTGGTATTACGCAACATGTAAGCGCTTATGAAGTGCAACACGGGGCGCGGTCTATAACTTTTCTGGATACTCCGGGACATGCGGCATTTCAGACAATGCGCGAACGGGGAGCACGCATTGCAGATATTGCCATTCTCGTTGTAGCGGCAGATGACGGAGTAAAAGCACAGACGCTAGAGGCAATCAAGGCAATTACCGAGAGCGGAATCCCATACATCGTCGCTATCAATAAAATAGATAAGAACGGTGCTTCTGCTGATCGAGCAAAGCAAACACTCGCGGAAGTCGGCATTTTAGTAGAGAGTTACGGCGGTAGCATCCCTTGCGTACTCACCTCTGCAAAGAGCGGTGAAGGAATACAGGAGCTCTTAGATATGATTATCCTTGTCGCCGAGATGGAGGCACTCACTGGCGATCATTCACGGCCAGCACAGGGCTTTGTACTGGAAAGTTCACTTGACCCCAAGTCAGGACCACTCGCCACACTCATACTTAGGGACGGAAGTATCCATGTAGGAGACTGCGTTGCTGCGGGGATACATGTGGCAAAAGTGAGAAAATTGGAAAACTTTCTAGGTGTCTCGGTGAAGGAAGCGTCTTGCCCCGCTCCGGTGCGTATCTTTGGTTTTAGCTCCGTACCGCAAGCAGGAGATGAGTTCAACACATTCACAAATAAAAAAGATGCGGAACAGTACATAGAAAAATGCCAGATCACAAAAATCAAGAATCAAAAGAATGAACAGACGGGCCAGGTGGTAGAAAAGTTTGAAATTCCTATTGCAATCAAGGCAGATACTTTTGGGACGCTGGAAGCATTAAAAAAAGAAGTGAGTAAACAAACAACTGAATCGGTACACTTACACATCGTTCACGAGGGAGTGGGACCGATTACCGAAAATGACATTAAGACTGCGGGCGGATCATCACAGGCTCTTGTGATTGGCTTTGCTGTAAAGATAGAACGGAGTGCGCAGGATCTGGCAGACAAGCTTGGTATCAACATAAGTTCATTTGACATCATTTATAAGATGAGTGAGTGGCTCGCTGAAGAAGTAGCAAGACGGACTCCTAAACAGAGCTCGGAAGAGGTAGTGGCCAAAGTGAAGGTGATAAAAATCTTTACCACAGGAAAAGGCAAGCAGGTCATTGGAGGAGAGGTGCTGGAAGGAACAATCAAAAAAGATTTGAACGCAAAGATTGTACGCCGTGGGAATGAGGTCGGACGCTGCCGCATTGCAGAATTACAGAAAGATCGCTCTGTCGTGGGGAGCGTAGGTGAAGGTAGTCAGTTTGGCAGTCTGATTAAGTGCGATATTGATGCGGCGTCTGGAGACATACTTGAGGTCGTTGCGGTTATAGAGCGATAAGGTATAGTAAGTGCTATGCTCAAGCACGAACGCACGGAGTCGCTCATTCAAGAGCTTGCTGGGTCCTTTATTTCTGAGCAGACAACAGGAAAGTCACTCTTGACTGTCGTGGATGTGCAACTCTCTATGGATAGGCGGACGGCGAGAATCTTTGTATCCGTCTTCCCTCGTGAGCATCAGGGAGAAGCACAGTCATTTCTCACGCGACAAGGGCGAGACTTTCGGGCATATGTGATGGAGCACGCGCGACTTCAGACAATCCCACATATGGAGTTCATTGTTGGCGCATCAGCTGTTTGACATAAGGCGTAGTGGCGAAGTGGTAACGCAGCGGTCTGCAAAACCGCGATGCGTGGGTTCGATTCCCACCTACGCCTCCTTCAATCCGCATAAGACGGAACGAACATAGTTAAAAAACCTATATTTGTTCAACTTCCGAGATTTAACATTCTGGTAAAGAACTTTTGAAATCGTTACTATAACTATATTGCCCGGGTGGCGGAATCGGTATACGCGCACGACTTAAAATCGTGTGCCGCAAGGCGTGTGGGTTCGACCCCCACCCCGGGCACAAAATATTTCATTGCTCACCCGCTTTTTTTCTGTTAGATTTTAGCTATTCCGCCCATAGCTCAGCTGGTAGAGCAGACGGCTCTTAACCGTAAGGTCGTAGGTTCGAATCCTACTGGGCGGATAAATAAAAAAGACCGCCGGACAAGATAATGGTTATGATAATAACGCATTATGTTCGGCGGTCTTGGGGAGGAGCTACTGAAGTGGAGCAGACCAGAGTCTATCCATTTCATTCAATACAAACTGAGTTCGTTCATATCTCTTGATATAAAGTTGAGGATCTTCCCGCTCCACCACCTGGGATGGTAGAGACGGAGATTCTACTATGTACGGGATCTCTGCCCACTGTCTATCTGCTTGGCGGCCAATCAGGCAACCAAATGCAAATAGAAATATGGCACCAATGAGTAGCCCGATTGCAAAAACTCTATTGAGTGCTGAACGCATCTCTAGTCGTGTCATCCTAAAGTCTGCTTCCTCTGCAGATCTTTTTTCAATCTGAAGCGGTGTTAACTTTTTCATCCCCGTCCTCCTAAGTGTTGTAAAGAGCATCCTAGCCTTATTCTAATATAGCATATCTGTAAAAATTGTCAAGTATCCCCTCTTTTGTTACACTTACGACTATGGGCGGGTGGTGAAATTGGCAGACACGTTAGCCTTAGGAGCTAATGCTCGCAAGAGCTTGAGGGTTCAAGTCCCTCCCCGCCCACTTCTTTGTCAAAACTTCGCGGTATAGAGCATACTCCTGCTATAATAGAGTCACCAATGTCCTCACAACTCTTTCTTCTCTGTGTTCTTTTCTTTCTTCTCGCAAAGTCGGCAGACATTGTTATCGTCGGAATCCGCGGTATTGCTGAGAAGCTCAACATTAATCTTTACTTTGCCGGCATCTTACTTGGCTTTTTTACCTCACTTCCCGAGATGAGTATCTCATGGAGCACACTCGCGAGCCACGCAGTGGATGCCTCGGTGGGTAACCTCTACGGTGGGACTATCGTGCTTTTTGGATTCATTCTCGGACTCTCTCTCGTTGCTAACAGAGTAGTCTGCACTGATGGCAAGTGGAAGAGTATCCTCCCCATTACACTCTACCTCGCGCTGCCAATTCTCCTCGCCTTAGATGGACGCTTGGGGAGCAGTGATAGCGGCATCCTTATGCTCGGATATTTCTTGGTGCTCTACTTCACCTACACACAACACAAGTTAGAGACGGTCCCTGTGTATAGAAAAGAAGTGCGTGAGACTGTTGCGCCAGAGATACTCACCATCATGGCAGGTCTTATGGGTGTCTTTCTTTCTGCGCATTTAATTGTGCGTACGACACTCTCCATTCTTGCGCTCTATCCTATACCGCTCTTTAGCGTGGGACTCTTTGTATACGGACTCGGAACCAATCTCCCCGAGATTATGATTAGTATCCGTTCGTGGAGACAACACATCCGTGACCTCTCGGTGAGTAGCTTGCTTGGCTCCGCAATTACTAACGGACTTATCTTTGGCACACTCGCATTTATAAGTCCACTTCTCATACAGCGCGATCCACAGTTTATGATCACGGGCATCACATTCATAGGGCTCCTCGCCGTTGTTACCATCGCCTATCACTCTCACAGGCGCTTCACCCGTGGAGAGGGCTACGCTCTCCTTGCAGTCTACGGCAGCTTTCTCATTGCATCATTCCTCGTAAGCTAGTGCAATGACCTGCTCAACCTCAGAGGTTGAGCATATAAAGGTTTTATAGAAATGTTAAAAACTCGTGGTTGCATATATTGACATCTATATAGCTTTCTGCTATAATATATATGGATTGATCACTGGGTAATGATCACCTGCGTTGCAGGCCCGTACCCAATTTTGACAAGAGGAGGAGAAAAAAATGAGTTCAGATCCAATGCCAACCGTAATTGAGGAAGTATGCTGTACCGACCCATCATCAGATCAAATACCACCTGAAGAAGATCTCTCTCACTATTACTGGCTGATAGTTCTTGTTATAAATGGAATCTTTATTTTAGGAGAGATTCTGGCATCAACTATCAGTTCAGACATCAAGTTCTTGGGGACATCACTTAGTTGGACTGCGATCATGATGATTCTCCATACACTCTACACAGTAGCGAGTATCGTAATCCTCGGACCACAATGGCAAGGTTCATTTGTGTTTCTCGGGAGGCCACTCTTTAATATCTCTTCGGGTCCTCACTATGTTCCTGCCGGGATCTGTTCCATCGCCAGAGTCACAAGACTCGTTGAAGAGTTGGAGCTCCCCGGAGAACCAGAAGAAATATGGCACGGAGATGAGAGTCAGGGGCAAACACTTCCTGCGGGCAAAGTTCCTCCCATTCGCATCCCCTGCAAAGGGTATGAGGATGGAGAAAAAGAAGGAAGTAAGAACGACTTACTTGCTCTCCGTCTCACTATTGAGCCTTCATTCGTAGTCCGATTTCGTATCTTTAGTCCAACAACTTTTATTGTACGGGTCAAAGATACGAGTGAATTGAAACGACAAATACAAGACATCATCGTCTCAGCATGTGGTCCGGAATTCGCAAAAAAGACCGTCGCAGAAGTGTTAGAAAAATGGCATGATATTAATGAACTCTTAGACAACAAAGTCAATAGGGTAGTAACCGAATGGGGAGTTAAAGTAGTCAACTGTCAGATGAAAGAGGCCGGCATCCCCCATCGTACAAACAGTGCACTCATCGACCTTGGAGTCGCGCGCAGTAACAGTATTGCAACCGCTACTCGTGCAGAAGGAGAGAAAAAGCGTCTTACCCTTGAAGGTGAGGGTCGTGCATCAGCAATTCGTTCAGAAACAGATGCAAGGACAGCGGGACTCTTTGCACAGATAAGTGCATTGAGCGGGCTTCCGCAGGAGTTGATTCGTGCAACACTCGCCGCAGAAGCTGCTCCGCGTGTTATGCGAGAAGCAAAAGCCTCTGTAGTACTTGGAAGTAATGCGAATGACCTGCAAAGCTCCCTCATCGGGGCAGCACAGGTAATCAACAAAATCAAAGAGACGGAGGAGAGATCATGACTGGTGCATACCTGCTGTTTACCATTCTTACGATTATTACGATTGGGTTTATTGCCAAGAACTTGGCAGCGAATCTATCACTGGATCTACCGAAAGATATACTCCCTTCGTCTACAGACAAGAAGAAGTGGAAAGTATTCTTTAATCATTCAGTGGCAATCGATGTAAGTGCGTGGTTACTGACGGTCATTGCGGTCATTTGTTTGTTTCCAGTGCTATGCTGGCAGGCAATCACGCGGTATCCGGGCTTGATACTCGGATCTCATGCAATACTCCTTACATGCGTTCTTATGTGGAGAAAGGAAGGATCTAACACAGGGAAGTGGTTCTTGACTATCGTACTCGTTGTCGCGTTCTTGATCGCTCTCGGTGAAAGAAAACTTCTACCAAGAGTGCCGGGCTTTACAACGGAACAGAAACGGATAATCGTTGAAAAGAAGAAGACTGAAATCCGCGGTCCATACACTGAGATTGAGGTTACAGAAGACAAGTGGAGCGATCCCATCATCAGAATAGATGGCTGGAACTGGAGTCTTGATTACTACGCAGAGAAGAAAGCACGGATCAAAATCGAGCGTGGAAACAAAGTCTTAGGTGAGTGGAAGTTTGGCGGAGGATTACCACCTGTCACAACAATATCGGCACGGCCAAAAGACAAAATCTTTTTTAGGTCCTTAGAGGGGACTCAGAAGATCTTTGTCCAGTACATTGATCGTTCGTAATTTCTCTTCTCTCTTGTACACAAAACCCCCTTTGCAATTATGCAAAGGGGGTTCTTTTTTTGTGTTTTTACTGACATCCGACGGTATTACAGATTGCCTTCATAATACCAAAGGCAGAGACCATTATGGCGAGTCCGATGATACCCCAGATCATATGCTGCCTCCCCTTCTCAACCCGTTCTGCATTATCCTTAGCAAGAAAGAGTTCCGCCATTCCGTAGAGAAAGACAAGTAAGGCTACTGCCATCAACCCCGTCACACCCGGCTGAACGATATGTGTGAGAATCTTATCAAGGAGAGGGATTTCCATTTAATGCACCTCTATCAACTAACCAGAAATCCCAGGAATTCCAGGAGTGGGTACGGTGGTGCCGGTATCA